>DOJW01000002.1 GCA_003511165.1 Candidatus Dependentiae bacterium | reverse complement strand
TAATTATCGAGTTCGCGTTAATTAAGCACTTTCAGTTAAAAATGATAATGTCCGCCCGTACCCGTTCGACTCCGCCACAAAGTGGCTACGCTCCCACCTTCGCCAAGGCTATGGCAGGCACACAGGGCGAACGGTATTTTTATGTTGGAATTAAGTATTTACATTTTTATAGTTTCAGAAGAGGTCTATTCGTTAAATTCTTTCAAAATCATCCCATTTCTAAACACTTTTACTCACTTTTTATGTTGAACAACATGATAAATAGTGTTAACATCAAACTCTATAAAATAAACTTCAATGCTTATTAAATTTAAACTGTTTTCAAATAGGATTTGATATTTATGAAAAAATTATTTTTGTTATTATTTTTAGGCATATTCACAACAAAAGTACTTCCAAATGCGACTGAAACTGTTAAAAATCAAAATGATGTAACTAAAATTTCTACTGATGCAAATGAAAGACTTAAAAATCAAAATACAACTTCAGAACAAACACAAAAACTAGAAGAATTCAAAAAATTACTTAACGATTGCGAATCAGTTAAAGACAAAGAAAAAATGTTAGACCTTCTAAAACAGGTTCAAGATGTTTTGAATTCTTTATCCTTAAAAGACGGCGACATCTCTTTAGTTACAGAAGAAAATGATTCAGTTTTGTACAATTTGACTAAAGATGTTGCCTCAAAATTAGAAATACCGGTTCCTCTAATATTTTCCGTAAAAACAGAAATTTACAATGCTTTTGCAATGAATATTGATAAAGATAAAAAATTTGCTGCAATTTTCATTTTAGAATCTTTAAGAAAAGATTTAACTGTTGAAGAGCTTAAAGGCATCATAGCGCATGAATTAGGACGTATAAAACATGGTCATACTCAAAAAGAAGATTTTTTAATGAATTCACTCATCTTAGGAGGTTCTGCTTGTTTCTGCGGACTGGTAATATTATCAATGCTATCTCCTAAGCTCGGGCTTTCGCACGACCAGCAAGCTTATCTTGCATTATCAATTCAAGCAAGTCCAATATTAGCAATATTATTATGCAGAGCTATATATTCTTATTTTTCAAGAAAATGCGAAATAGAAGCGGATACAACAGCTACAAAAATAACAGATCCTGATGCTTTTGTTTCTGCTCTAAAGACTCTAGACAACCACACTGTAGATATTTTTAAAAAACTTGTAACTGATGATAATTTCTTTATCGAATCATACGAAAATTTGTATAAAGATGTTGAACAAGAAAAAGTAATTTTCTTAAAAAAATGGTATGCAAAATTAAAAATTTGGTACCAAAAAAACAATAATGTTCAACAAAAAAAAGAATCTATTAAAACTCTTCAGAAATATTTAAAAGGTTCTATTTTCGATACCCATCCAACAACTGAAAAAAGAATAACTAACATAGAAACTATCAAAAAAGAAAACGCAGCAGAAATAACTCCTGCTATAGATGCCTAAAAATTAATACCTGATTAACTTAATAGGATTTGATATTTATGAAAAAATTATTTTTGTTATTATTTTTAGCCATATTCACAACAAAAGTACTTCCAGATTTAACCGAAACTATTAAAAATCAAAATGCAGCACCTGCTCAAGCAAACCCTACTTCTAACAATTCAATTACAACCGAGCAAAAAGAAAAGTTAGAAGAATTCAAAAAGTTATTTGATAATGCGGGTTCATTTCAAGACAAAGCAAAAATGATAGCTATGCTCTATAAGATACAAGATGAATTAAATGATGAATTAGATTATTTAACATCTAAAAATACCGATGTAACGCTAGTCACCGAAAAAAACGATTCTGTTTTGTATAATTTAATTAAAGAAATGGCCTTAAAATTAGAAATTCCGATTCCTTTAATATTTTCTATAAAATCAGAAAAATATGATGCTTGTGCAGAAAATTTTGATAAAAATTTATCTATAATTTGCATAACAGAAGCTTTAAGAAAAGCTGTAACAATTGAAGAGCTTAAAAGCGTCATGGCTCATGAATTAGCACACATAAAATATGGCCACTCTCAAAAAGAAGACTTTTTAATAAATTCACTTATAGCAGGATCTACAATCAGCATATTTGTAGTAATATTGCTAGCTGCAAAATTAAATAATGTTCCATTAAAGAGTTTATTGAAATTAGGTTTAACTTCTATTATTGGCGGCGCGGCTGTCGCAGCACCCGCTCTAGCTTCATTTATGTATGTCAGCAGAAAATGCGAAACAGAAGCAGATACCTTAGCAGCAAAAACAACAAATCCTGATTCTCTTGCTACAGCTTTGAACAAACTAGAAAAAAATGCTTATCAAGAAAATGCTGGACTTATAGCTGACAAAGATTTCTTTATCGAAGCTTATGAACAATTAATCAAAGCCCTTGAAAATGAAAAAATATCATCTTTGAAAAAAGGGTTGATAAAAATAAAATTACTATATTTAAAAAACAAATTTCAATCTCATAAAGAAGATTATGAAGAAGAGCTTAAAGGTGATGATTCTAGTGGCATCTTAGATACTCATCCAGCAACTAAAGAAAGAATTAAAAACATAGAACAAATCAAAAAAGAAAAAGAAGCAGAAACAGCTCCTGCTATAGCCGCCTAACAATTAATAACTGCTTAGCTTAAACATGGAAAAAGAGATTACATGAAAAAAATATCGATCATTTTATTTTTATCATTTTTGATAAATTCACAAAACCTATTTGGCGCAACACCTTATAAGATTATAACCCCTCATCAAGAAGGAAAATTTGAATTTTTTCAAAAATTAATAGATGAACAAAAAAAATTTAGTGATAAAAATCGAATGGTTACTTTTTTACATGAAATTCAAAAAATATTAGATCAATTGGGCGTCAAAGATACCGATTTAACAATCGTAAATGAGCATAATGACCCAGTGCTTTATAAAGTTACCAAAGAAACTGCAGATAAATTAAAATTGCCAATGCCGCTTCTATTCTCAATCAAAACGGAAATTTACAATGCATTTGCAGTCAACTTTAATAACGATAAAAAGTTTTCGGCCGTTTTCATAACTGAAGATTTAAAAAGTAGTTTATCTGATGAAGAGTTAAGATCGGTAATGGCACACGAGCTTGGTCATATCAAAAAAAGCCACTCCAAAAAATTACTTGCTATAGCTTTACCTACGATAATACTTGCAACTATTGGAGGCTGGCTACTCGGTAGCTGGATAAATTCAAGTTATGAAATAACATCCGAAAATAGATATAACGTAATTGAACTTTCCGTAACAGGATGCATGCTTATAGGTGCTGGAGTAATTTCCTACGTCTCTCGAAAATATGAATCTCAAGCGGATAAAATAGCCGCAAAAAATTCTAACCCCGAGTGTTTAATAACCGGACTAAACAAAATCGAAGCACATAACAGCGAGGTTTTAAGCAGACATACTAACGACAGAGATTTTTTCATCAAAAATTATCAAGATTTAAGAGTTGAACTAAAACAAGAAAAGATGAATCCGTTCAAAAAACTTTGGAAAAAGTTCAAATTAATGTGGAACAAAAAATCAGAAAAATATGAAAAAAATGCAACGATCAAAGCAAATGAGCACAACATATTTTCTACTCATCCAGCCACAGAAGATCGAATAAAAAACATTAAAAAAATTGCTGAAAAAGAACAATCTACAGAAAAAGAAAAGGCAACGAATATCGTTGCCTTTTCTTAATTTTATATTAGTCGCCTAAAGTATACTTATCATCCGAAAAAGCCTTTTTTTCCGTTTCAACTTTATGCTTTTTGTCAGACTCTTTTTCTTTTGCCTTTTTGTATAACAAAATTATTTTATCTACAGCACAATCAATCGCAACATACATATCTTTGCCGCTTTCATGTGAATACAGGTCAAATCTAGGAGTTTTAAGATGAATTTCTGCAACATGGTTTGGATGCAATTTTTGAGCTTTTAGCCAAATTTCCAAATTTACAGGAGTTGGCATTTTATCTATTTTTAAAATTTCTAAAATTTTTTCCAACTTATCTTCTGCGTGAAGTTCGAGTGCTTTTGTAGATTCCATATTTTGAAAAGTTATTTTTTTATTCATAGCTATCCTTTTAAAGTTAAAACTTTAACTTTTACGAGCTCTGACAAAATAACATTTTAATTTTTGTTTAGAAAAGATAATTTTGAAAAAATGAAAATCTGTTGAATACAAACTCAACCTAGAAATTTTTCTGACATCTCGGTATGAAATTGTTTTCCAAAATACATCTCTTGTGTATAAGGATTGTCCATAATCTCTTTAATTCCACCACTTACAACAACCATACCATCAATAATGACATAAATTTTGTTTGCAATAGATAAAAGCTGATCAACGTTGTGATCAGATATTAAAATAGAAATTCCACTTTTCGCAAGATCAACAAAGATAGTTTTTAATTCATAAATCGATTTAGGATCAACACCGGCAAACGGCTCATCAAACATTATCACATCAGGATGCATCAAAAGAGATCTAATAACTTCCAATTTTCTTTTTTGGCCACCTGATAGTTGACCCGCTTTTAGCGATAAAACAGAAGATAAATTAGATTTTGCTATCCATTTATTCATTTCTTCATTGAATACTTTTTTGGAATTTGTATCTTTATTTTTCCAAAAAGGATGATATTGATAAACGATTTTTAGATTATCCAAAACAGATAAATCTTCGAAAAGCGAGCTGTTTTGTGGAAGATAAACTAAACCGCTCGCAACTCTTTTAGATATTGACCAACTATTTATAAGCTGATTTTTTAAAAACAAACCATTAGTTTTAGAAGCTTCATCATAATTTTGAACAGGTAAAATACCTATGACGCTTTTTAGCAAAGTAGTTTTTCCAGCACCATTTGGCCCAAGAAGCGCTACTATTTGACCTAAATTCGCTTCAAAAGAAACACCTCGCAAAATGTTCTTTTTTCCATAAGATTGTTTTACATTTTCAATAGATAAATACGGCATTTTTACCTTATAATAAATTTTACCGGACATCCCAAAAGATCGTATTTTTCACGCAAAATATTTTCAATGTATAATAAATGACTTTCTTGAAAAAACTTAGGTCGATTTATTCTCAGAGAAAAAGTTGGAAATTTTGCTTTGAGCTGTCTAATTTTTACAACTTCTATGCAAACTGTGCTTTTATAAATTGGATTCTTCTTAAGTCTGTTCTTTACAAGTTCATCAAGCTCTACTGGATCCATCTCTTGCTTCAATCTTTCCCAAATTTTTCCTAAAGCTTTAACTACTTTATCAACACCCTTATTGTTTTTGCAAGAGATCCAAACTTGAGGAATTTTTGACAATATAAATTTGTATTTTTCCAAATCATATTTTAATCGATCTTTTTTATAACCATCGTTACATTCTTCAAACAAATCGATTTTATTAAAAACAACTAATAAACATTTTTTTTGTTCATAAGCATAGAAAAGAAGATTTAATTCCTGACTTGAAAGCAATTCACTTGAAGCATCAACAACTAAAACAACAATATCGGCAGCTCTGACAGAAGAAAAAGAACTTTTTACCATCAATTCTTCCAAATTATCATCGATACTTTTTCTTCTTCTGATTCCAGCTGTATCTGTAACTTCTAGTGTGGCATGATCAAAAGATATTGTTTCACTTATAGATTCTCTGGTCGTACCTGGAATTGGAGAAATTATAGATCTTTCTTGCTTAATAAGAAGATTCATAAGAGAAGATTTGCCTACATTTGGTTTGCCGAGCAAAACAACTTTATAATCAATCTCATTGTTTTCTTCTTCTTTTTCAGTTTTCAAGTTTTCCACAATCGCATCTAGCAAATTGCCAAATCCAACACCGTGAAGAGCTGAAACTTCGAAAATTTTGTTAAAACCTAAAGAATAAAATTCTCCGAAATTGCTTTCATATGCATTTTTATTATCAGTTTTATTAACAACCAAATAAACTGTCTTTTTTGTCTTATGCAAAAGTTTAGCAATTCTTTGGTCTTCAGCAGTTAAACCACTTTTAACATCACATACAAAGAGCAAAATCGAAGCATGTGAAATCAAATCTTCTATTTTTTGAGCAACCACATCTGCGAAAGGGTCTTTTTTATCCCCTTTGCTAAAAGTAAAACCACCTGCATCTACAAAATCAAATTTTTTGTCATCCCATGTAATAGCTTCATGAAGATAATCTCTGGTAACACCAGATTGATCAAAAACAATGCTTTTGGTTTGAGAAGAAATCCTGTTAAAAATTGCAGATTTACCAACATTTGTTCTTCCAACAAGGACTACTTTAGGATAAGTCATAACTTAAAACTCTTAAAAAATTTTTATTAATTTGATTGCCTTTTTTCAATTCTACCTGAAAAAAATTTCACTAGCAAATTAGATTTCGGCCATTTGCTTTCATCAGAAATATCAACAACTTTTCCGACCTCAATATTTTTACTTTTATTAAAAACTTTATACCCTTGAGAATATTTCTGATTGTCATATTTAGGCTTTTGAGGAATATCATTTCTTTGAATATTTTCGATTTTTTTATTCAAAGGCTCTAAATTTTCAGATTTTTTTTTTTCGACTTCTGAAGCTTTCAGCTCTAAAAAGCTGAAAATAAAGTCGTTTGTCTGTGGTGAAAACTGTTTGATCAGTGGTAATAACAATGATTTACTTTCTTCCAATTTATTCTTAAAAAAAGAAGTTTGTCCTAAAAAAGCCATTTTTAAGACCCCTTTTTCTTTATCAAAGTCCAAATCTTTGGCCTGTCTTAAAATGGAGACCAAAAGAAGGTCTGAAATCTCTGAAAGCTTTTCTGTGATAAAACTATGAAATTCAGTTTTATTTTCAGGCAAAGCATCTACTTTTACTTCTTTTGCTACCGCCTTAATTTCTTCTTTATTTTCTTTGACTAAATTTTGACTAAAACTGTTTTTTTTTTCGTCAAAACTATTATAAGAACTTGGGATTTTTTTAGAGCTTAAATTTTTAGCAAAATCTTGCATACAGAGTTGTAAAAGAAATGATTCTAAAAATATGCTTTTATTAGAGGTTTTTGCAAAAATCTCTTCTTGTAACCAAAATTGCTGCAATATTTCATTTAACAAATGAACCGACTTACTTTCAGCAATTTTTTTGAGCTTTGCAGAATATTTATCAAAAACTTTCAAACTTTTACTAGAGATACCAAATTTTATCCAAACCAAAGAGCGGCATAAAACTATTAGCATATCCCACACGCTTTGAGGTGCTAAATTTTCAAAAGAAATTTTGTCCAAATAAACTATTAATTCACGCTCATCGCCATTTAAAACTATTTCAAACAAGTCTATTAACTCTTCATAGCCAATTTTTCCAAGCAATTTTAAAGCATCTTCTAAAGTTACGCTTGAAGATGAAAGCCTTACTCGCTCAAGTAAATTAATAGCATCACGCACTGAGCCATCTGTTTGCGAAACTATCAAATCAATAACTTCTTCCTCTATAACAATAGCTTCATCCTTGCAAACAATTTTTAAATAATCGCTTAAGCTAGAAGAATTAACTCCATTGAAAAATAACTGGAAAGCTCTGGATCGAACGGTCTCTGGAATTTTGTAAATTTCGGTAGTCGCTAATACAAAAATCACTGAAACTGGCGGCTCTTCTAATATCTTTAAAAAAGCATTAAAAGCTGCCTTGCTTAACATATGAGCTTCATCTATAAGATAGATTTTTTTGTTTCCTAGCAGCGGCAAATAGGTTGCTGATTCTAATATTTGACGAACATTATCAACACCTGTATGAGATGCTGCATCTATTTCTATAAAATCTGGATGATTTAAACCAAGCATTAAGTTACAAGAGGAACACTTTCCGCACGGAACATCTTGCTCTTTTGGATTTTGCTGGAAATTTTTCAAATTTTCACAATTAACCGCAGCTGCAAGCAACCTAGCAGATGTCGTTTTTCCACAACCTCTATTGCCAGAAAAAATATAAACAGGAAAAAATTTGTTTAAATAAAGACCATTTTTCAAAATTCTAACAGACAGCTCTTGACCTATAACATCATTAAAAGTTTTAGGTCTAAGTTTACGCGCAAGATTAAGCTCTAAATTTTGCATATTTTTCTTCAAAAAATTTTAGAATAAAAATAAAAACACCCCCTTAATTTAGCAGAAAAAAAAGATTTAAATAGCCTCCTTTTTAAATTTCACATCTTACAAAATTGACCCTCCGTTTTTTAGCCTATTGTTACTAGCTGCGATTTCATTTGCAAACTCATTTTTTTTGAATTAAAGTAAGGCAAATTATTATTTGAAACAAAAGGGAATAACGTACGTTTTAAAATAAGTTTAACCATTTTTCATAGCAGTTTTTCGCTGCTAAAAAGAAAGAATCTTTATGGCAATTTTTAATAATTCAAATTCTTCTACAAAAAACGCTGGAGAATCTTATAAAGAAATTCTTAGCTTTTGGTGGCCCGAGCTAGTTTCTGCCGCAGCCACATTTGCCCTTCCAATCATTTTAGATGCATTAATAGTTTGCCAACTTGAATCAACATCAACCTACAGCGCCTTAGGCGTTGCTAACAACTTTTTGCACACGATCACAAAATTAACAGAAGCTTTCATGGTTAGCACCATCGCATTTATAGGTGTTTTCAATGGCGCCAAAAAATATAAAGAAGCGGGCAAAGCGTTAGGCGATGCTTTTTGGGTCACAGTAATATCTGGATTTTTCACATTTTTACTTCTCTTTTTATTTGCCGAAAACATTTATATTTGGCTTGGTACGCCTGAGCAAATAGCAAAAATCGGAGCACCGTTTTTAAGGCTTCGGGCTTTTGGTGTCTTTTTAGCATTTATTTATGCTTCACTTTTTGGTTTTATGCGTGCAGTAAAAAATACCAAAACTCCAATGCAAATTTTAATAATTGGAATAGTCATATTTTTAATATGTGACTACACACTTGTTTTGGGTAAATTTGGCTTTCCCCAGATGAGATTAAGCGGCTCTGCAGTTTCATCAATCATTCAAAATGTTGTCATGATTGCCCTTGCTTTTTGGCATATTTTAAGAAATGAAGAATACAAAAAATATTTTGATCAAATGTTCTTTCTCAATTTTAATATCAAAGGCTTTTTGCATATTTTAAATTTAAGCTGGCCAATAATGATTGATAAAACCATTCTTGCATCTGCTTACGTCTTCTTAAATAAAATGATTAATCCTATGGGTAAATATGCAATAGCATCTTTTACAGTAATCAAAGATATGGAGCGATTAGCCTTTTTACCAGCAGTTGCTCTTGCAACCGTAATAACATTCTTAGTTAGTAATAATTTAGGAAACAATAACCCTGCTGGCGCAAGATCTATAATGAGAAAAACGCTGTATTTGGGCGGCGCAATGGTATTTGTAGCTCTATTATTAATGACTGTAAATGCCCGCTTTTTTGTTCACCTTTTCGATCATAAAGATAAATTCACCGATTTTGCAGTTCTAGCATTTCCATTCATAAGTCTTTTTGTTATTTTCGATTTCATTCAGTTAATACTTTGTGGCGCTCTTCGTGGGGCTGGAGATGTAAAAGCTGTCATGGTAATCAGAATAATCGCATGTTATGGATTCTTTTACCCACTTGTTACATTTATTTCCTGGCTTAATATTCCAAGCGCACTTGTAAAATTTATATTAATTTACGGATCTTTTTATCTTCACACAGGATTAATCGGGTTGCTTTGCATTATACGTCTAAAAAGTAAAAAACTTCGTTCTGATAAAATTTAAATAAAAACTTTAGGAGAATTAATGGATTTTATTTCTTTGTTAGAAAATTTAAGTATAAAAATACTTTGGATACCGACCGTTTTCATTTTAATAGCAAGCATCATAATCACTTTTAAAATGCGCTTTATACAAATAAGAACAATTCCTTTAATGTTCAAAATATTTTTCTCCAACTTTTCCAAAAAATCTTCCAATTCTAAAGACCAGACAATCAAAGCAAATAGAGCTTTATTCACAGCAATGTCAACAACAATAGGTATTTCAAGCATCACTTCTCCAGCTATTGCAATAAGACTTGGCGGGCCGGGAACATTAGTTGGTTTTGCCGTCGCAACACTTCTTGGTGGTGCAGTAACATTTGTAGAAGTTACACTTGCCATGGCATATCGTAAAAAGCTTGAAAATGGAACCGTTATGGGCGGACCAATGCAATACTTAAAAGCGGTTCATCCTCTTTTTGCAAGTTGGTATGCATACGCAGGATTCATTTTGTTAATAGTTTGGTCAGCAAGACAAGCAAACACTGCCGCTACTCTTTTAACAATTTATAAAATCCCAGCTATTGCTACAGGATTAATTCTTTTATTCTTTGTTGTTATCACTTTAATCGGTGGAATAAAAAGAATCGGAAGCGTCGCAGAAAAAATAGTTCCTATCAAATTTATACTTTACTGCAGCGGAGCACTTTGGATAATTTTGTGCAACTTAGACAAGTTAAAAGGGGTTTTATCTCTTATCATTCATTCTGCTTTTGTAAAAGATGTTGCAATCGGAGCTGCAATTTGCGGTGGAATGCAATACGTAATCCGCTGGGGAATGCTTCAAGCTTTCCAAAATAATGAAGCTGGAATGGGAACAGCTGCAATTCCACACTCAATGTCAGATAGCAAAGATCCATTTACTCAAGGTGTTTTATCCATAGCGTCAATTTACGCTTACGGATTTGTATGCATGTTATCAGGACTTGTCATTTTGATGACCGGAACATGGAAAGATATAAATATCGGCCTTGGTATCAACATGGTCAGCGCATCTTTTGCCATGTATTTTTCCACAATTGGACCGTTGATATTATCTTTTAGCGCTGCAATTTTCGCGTACACAACTATTCTTGGAAACTGTTACAATGGAAGCCAATGTTTCTCATACATCACCAAAAACAGATATTTAAAATGGTACTTGGCTATTTCTGGAATCTTCATCTTAGTTGGAACTCTTTGCGATGTTAAACTTTTGTGGATATTAACAGACTTTTTTGTTATCCCGGTTGCCGTTCCAAACGTGATTGGTATATTGATACTTGCTTTTAGAAGAAAAGATTTATTCAAAGATTAATAAATAAGGGAAAAAATGTACTCATTTTCAAAAGAAGAGTTATTAAAAATAGCAAAGCTTTCAGCACTTCATTTGGATGAAAACGAAATCGAACAGTTTGCAAAAGAACTCCAAATAATCCTTGAATACTCTTCAATGCTTAACAAAGTTGTATCTGAAGAAAAACTAGAAGCAAAACCATTTAAAACAAACGTTTTCAGAGACGATGTTGCTATTGCAACAGACTCAAAAGAAATCCTTGAAAATGCACCGCAAAAAAAAGATACATTTTTCGTTGTTCCAAAAATTTTATAAATAAAAACTCTCCCCAAAAAGGATTTTTTTACAATGAAACCATTTTTAACCATACAAGAAATTAAAGAAAAATTAGAAAAAAAAGAAATAACTCCCAAAGACGTACTTTCTTTTTATAAAAAACGAATCAAAAAATACAATCCAAAATTAAATGCATTTCTAGAAGTGTTTGAAGAAGAATTTGATAAAGAACACAGTTCAAAAGGGTTACTTGCAGGCATTCCAGGACTTCTAAAAGATAATATGAGTCAAAAAGGCAGAATTACTTCCTGCGCTTCCAAAATTCTTTCAAACTACAAAGCTCCATACGATGCAACAATCACAAAAAAATTAAAAGATGAAGGCGCGATCATCGTCGGTCGTGGAAATATGGACGAATTTGCAATGGGCTCTTCAGGAGAGTTTTCCGCTTACGGTGCAACTTTAAATCCTTGGGATTCTACTCGAGCCGCTGGCGGATCATCTTCGGGTCCAGCAGGCGCAGTAGGTGCAGGACTTGTTCCTTGGGCAATTGGTTCAGAAACAGGAAGCTCTGTTCGAATTCCTGCAGCATTTTGCAACCTGGTAGGACTTTATCCTTCCTATGGTAGATTTTCACGAAAAGGAATTGTGGCATTCGCATCTTCAACCGATCAAGTCGGACCTATAACCAAAACGGTTTATGATAATGCACTCTTAGCATCGATCATGTCAGGAAATGATGAAGGTGATGGGACATCAATAAATCAACCTCGCCAAGATTTCACAAAAGATTTGTCTGCTAAATTGCCACAAAATTTAAAAATCGGAGTCATTAAAGATTCGCTTGAATCTGATGGTGTCGATCCACAAATCAAAGAGTCTTTCACAAGTGCTATCAATAACTTTGAAAAAATGGGCGCCACAATCAAATATGTTTCCATTCCAAACATCGATCTTGGAATCGCCGTTTATTTTGTTTTAAGTAGAGCTGAAGCAGCATCAAATCTTTCAAGATATGACGGAACTCTTTATGGCAACAGAGATAAAGAAGCAACAACAATAGAAGAAATGTATATAAAAACTCGCCAAAACAACTTTGGTAAAGAGGTAAAACGTAGAATACTAATGGGTAATTATGTTTTATCAGCAGGTCACAAAGATGCTTTCTACAACAAAGCACTTTTAGTAAGATCTTTACTGCAAAAAAGTTTTGAAGATACTTTTAAAGACGTTGACTTGTTAATTAGTCCAACATCATCTACTCTTGCATTTCAAATTGGCAAAGAAAGCAGTGATCCACTTGCTATGTACATGGCAGATTTTTTTACAGTCCCAATGTGTATTAGTGGAATACCAGGACTTTCTATTCCTTGTGGATTCTCAAAAGAGAATTTACCAATAGGTTTTCAATTCGTAGGCCCAAGATTTTCTGAACATTTGATTTATAAAGCTGCATTTGCATACGAACAACAAACACAATTTTATCTAAAAAATCCAGCAGGTTTTGAATAAAATATGGACTTTTGGAACTCTAAACTCAAAATTAAAAATCTAGAAATTCCTCGCTTTATGTCCGCGCCAATGGACGGAATAACCGATTCTCCATTGCGACAAATGATCAGAAGTTTTTCAAAAGATGAACTTTTGTTCACCGAGATGCGACATGTTGCAAGCGTTGCAAATGAAAAAGAGGGACAATCTCTAAAATATAAAGAGCTTGAAAAACCACTCTGCTTCCAATTTGCAGCAACAAAAGTAGATTTTATCGAAGAAGCGGTAAATAAAGTTCTACCACACAATTTTGAAATGTTAAATTTCAACGCATGCTGTCCTGCCAAAAATATTATCAAATCTGGCGGCGGAGCATCGCTGATGGGAAACCCTAAAAAATTGATCGCTATCTTAAACGAATTTAACAAACATATAAAAAACGAAGTTCCATTTACGATTAAACTTCGCGCTGGCTTCAAAGAAAAAAATGTTATCGAAATAGCTCAAATGGCGCAAGATTTAGGGCTTGATGCAGTAATCATCCATCCACGAACACAAGTCGAAATGTTTGGCGGCACACCAGATATCGCTCTTGTAGCAGAGCTAAAAAAAGCATTAACAATTCCGCTCATCTACAGTGGAAATATCACAACATTTGCTTTTGCAAAAGAAGTTTACGAGCAAACCGGAGTTGATGGATTCATGGTTGGAAGAGCCCTTATGGGAACTCCTTGGAAATTAGAAGAAATCAAAGCGGAAGGTAAAAATGAAACTTTTACGATCAGTTTTGATGAAGCTCTTACACATGCCTATAAACATTTCCAATTAAATTTAGAATATTATGGACGCGAAAATTTCCAGATTTTTAAAAAACATTTAACTGGTTATATCAAAAATGTACCAAACGCATCAGAAATCAGGCATAGTTTGTTTTTAATTGATAATTTAGAACTTTTTGAACTCGAATTTAAAAAATTGTTACAAAAATGTTAAAAAATATTCCTAAAAAAATTTTTATACTTTTACTTATTATAAGTATCGTAATATTCACCTATCACAAACTGTTCAGGTTTGAAAAAGGGCAGCTAGAAGAGATCGCCTCACAAATCAGTTACCCTATTCTAAAATTTAGCGCCCAAATAGGCGATTCCATAAAAGAGCGCTCTACTAAAAAAGAAACAATTCTTTCTTTAGAACAAAAACTAAGCGAAATTCAAAAACAAAACGAAGATCTAATAGCTGAAAATACAAAACTCAAATCGATGCTTAATTTTGATTATTTAACAAAAGAGTTAATAGAATTTCAAAAAAGATACAACTTGAACAATGCAGTTTTAAGCAAAATTTTGATAAAAAACTTTGGCAGCAATGAACAATATTTCATCATTGATAAAGGCACAAAAGATCACATTGAAGAATCGATGATCGCGATCTACAAAAATCAAATAATTGGTAGAGTTTCTGAAGTTTATGAAAATTACAGCAAAATATTACTTGTCAGTGATTTTAACTGCAAGATTTCCGCATACGCCAAAGAAAGTAAAGCACCAGGAATTTGCCAAGGAATCAACCAAAAAAATAAATGTGAACTTGCATATGTCAGCCAAACAAACACATTAACCATGGACGACTTAGTTATCTCTAGCGGACATGGATTAATATTTCCTGAAGGTTTTTCTATTGGCAAAATAGTTGATATCAAAACAAAGGATTTATGTTTGGTTGCGCAGCTTGAATCTTTGATTAATTTTGAAAGCATTGATTATTGCCTTTTAATTGATCGAAAAATAAAAAACAACTCCTAGATTTTTACTGATATTTTGATACTCTTCTCTTAGTAATGATCTTTCAAATTTATAATGCGCCCGTAGCTCAATTGGATAGAGTGCCGGACTTCGAATCCGTAGGTTGCAGGTTCGATCCCTGCCGGGCGCACCAGTCTTCGCTATAATCTCTAAATAAATTTACCAAATAAAAGCGGCTACGACTGGGCAAGCCATAAAAAGCAATTTATGTGCCTATAGCTCAGTAGGATAGAGCGTGCGATTCCTAATCGCAAGGTCATCGGTTCGATCCCGATTAGGCACGCCAAAATGAAACTTACCAAAGGACGATCTTATGAATATAAAATTATTAATTCAAACAATAATATTTTCAATTTTATGCATCAATAATACGATATTGGGAGATATGGTTGCTGTCTATCATAGCATAGGTAGAGGCGGTACAATTGAAAGCGTTAAAAAACATGGGTTATTAACAAGAAATGAACTCTTTAGAAGAAGTTTATCTCAAGATAATCCATCGCAAATTAGAGGTGTATTACCAGATCAATACGATGTCATATATTTTTCACCGGAACTGGAAAAACCAAACGATGCAAATATTGTCGGTTACTTAGTAGATACAAATTCTACATATGTTTACAACAGAGAATATCGTTTTGATTCCAATCAAAGAAAATATTTAAATTCTAAAGTTTTACTCAGTACTTACTTGGCTGATAAAAAACTGGCCCGACAAATGCAAGCTGCTGCCCCCGAAGGTAAAACAGTAATTTTTGATCCAAGAACTTCAGAACCTTTTTATGTAAACTATAGCGATAAACGCTATTACTGTGGCTCCCGATTTATTATGGACGAAGATTACGCCATACTTCTATACCATTTATATATAGGAGAAGTAATAATCAATAAAAATTGCATTCCACCAGAAGAATTAATATTTTTCTCTTAAATTTTAATTTCATGTATTTCGATCCCGATTAGGCACACCAAATTTTTAATTTTTTTAAAAGGATTTAATTACTATGTCAACAAATACACTCAAATATTTTTTTACATTATTGTTCTTTGCTTTGCCAATACAAGCTCAAATGAATTATTTTGATTGGAATACCGTATTACATATGCCACCCGGAGCAAACATAAAAG
This sequence comes from Candidatus Dependentiae bacterium, assembly GCA_003511165.1. Lineage (NCBI taxonomy): Bacteria > Candidatus Babelota bacterium. The sequence goes on along the minus strand of DOJW01000002.1, from coordinate 106,835 downwards.
TAGGCAATCAAATTTTACACTTCAATCCAAGTAATAAACCATACTTGAAAGATGCGACTGCAACAAAATTTGTAAATACACATTTAAGTCAGGCCAAAAAAGTGGAATCCGATGCCGAAGCATTAAAAATGGCCTCCGATTTAGTCTGTTTGGATGGAGCCTTTATTGAACTAGGTGTCTGCACAGGAAAAACCATCAACTTTATTGCAGCACTAAATCCACATAAAAAAATCTTCGGTTTTGATTCATTTGAAGGTCTTCCCGAAGATTGGGTTCGACAAGACAACACTATGCCCAAGGGAACCTTTGGTTATAAAAATCCAATGATGCTTCCACCTGTTTTACACAATGTTGTTTTAATTAAAGGATGGTTTAAAGAAACACTTCCGATCTTTGTTCAAGAATATTTAAAAAATACTCCCATTGCCTTTTTACATGTTGATAGTGATATTTATTCGTCAGCAATTACGGCTCTGAAGACTTTAAAAAATAACATTCAAGAAGGAACGGTCATTATTTTTGATGAGTTTTATAATTATCCAGGATCAGAAGATCACGAACTAAAAGCCTTTAATGAATTTTTAGAAACGATCAATCTTCAAGCAAAATATTGTGCATTTAACATCAATCATGAGCAGGTTGTTGTACAAATGGTTAACACGGCGAACCAAATCAAAAAAAATTAATTTTAAAAACCAAGAATATTATAAACAAATCATTATTTGGTTCATCTTCAAATAGGTTTTGTTCCCTCACTAAGCAGCGCAACGTATTTCGTATATATAAATTGTCTTCCACGCTTTTTACCAGTTACTTCTTTAAGAATGCCTAATTTCTCAAACTGACTTACCAAATTAGATGCCGATTGATGGGAAAGCTTAAATTCTTTTTGCACGTCCCCTACCCCCATCAACGGCGTATAAAAAAGTTTATCCAAAAACATTATCGCAATCGGCGATGAAATCCTTTTTTTATAAAGCAATATTTGATGCGTCTCACGGAGCAACAATATTTGCTTAATACTTTCGATGGCGTCTTGACAAGTTTGAATAACACCAGTCAAAAAAAATGAAATCCATTGCTCGTAATCACCCTTATCACGAACAAGAGAAAGACGGTCATAATACTCTCGACGATTTTTTTTCAAATAATAACTTAGATACAAAAGTGGCTTTTTAAGAATATCTTTCCAATAAAGATAAAAAGTGATCAGCAACCTGCCAAGGCGACCATTACCATCTAAAAATGGGTGAATTGTTTCAAACTGATAGTGAATTAATGCGCAATTGATGAGCTCCGGGAGCACTGTTTTTTTATGCATGTATAATTCAAGTTCTCCCATAGCCTTTAATGCTTCGGCAGGTGATGGTGGAACATAACTGGCCATATTCAATGTAAAGCCAGGTGCACCTATCCAATTTTGTGTTTTTTTAAATTCTCCAGGCGTTTTTGTCGCTCCCCGAACACCTTTAAGTAAAATTGTATGTAACTCTTTAATAAGCTTAAGACTCATCGGCAATGTATTAAGCCGGTCCATACCATAATGAAGAGCTTTGATATAGTTTACGACTTCAACAACATCGTTAACATTTTCAAGCGCCCCTCCTTTTTCAAATTCAAAAATATCTTCAAGCGAAGCTTGAGTACCTTCAATTTGCGCACTAAGAAGAGCTTCCTTTTTTATATACATAGTAATAAAAAGATCTGTATTTGGCAGCGTATAAGCCATACCATCAAGCCGCGCCAATGACAAAGTAGCTTCAGACAACAATAGTTGTAAACTTTCATCAATTTTAATTGCAGGATGCGGCGGCAAAGATGTTGGAATAAACACCTTATACCCAGTAGGCTGCATTACATATTTACCACTTCTGCTCATCAAAAATCCTTTCTTAATTAAAAGGCATGTTATTCAAATTCTATTACATAACAACTTAAATATTGAGCTGTTATTCAAAAATACTTACATAACACATCCAATTTTGCAACGTTATTCAAAAATACTTACATAACACTACAAAAAATACTATCATAAAAAAACAATAAATTTCTCTAAAATATTCCGCAATAAAAAACGACTACTACTGGGTAAGCCATAAAAAAGCAATCGCTAAATATTTATGTGCCTATAGCTCAGTAAGATAGAGTGTGCGATTCCTAATCGCAAGGTCATCGGTTCGATCCCGATTAGGCACGCCATACTTCGCCAAGGCTACGTATGGCACGGCCAACTTCTAATTTTTATCAAAATTCATTAAGCATCAACGGCTTAAAAGCCGTTGCATCACGCGTAATTCTTCGAAGCCAATCCTAACCCTACTTCGCCCCCATGGAGCTACGAAGAGATCTACTCGCCATTCATCACCAAGCTAAAAGCGTTGGAGGCTTCTGGCAGGGTAGAATAAAGCTGTACTTTGATAGTAATCAATGATAGTTTTTGTGCAAATTCAATTTTCAATGCTGGATTTACACAAAAACTATAAAACTTGATGCATTTTATACAATTAATTAATGGGACATAAAATTTTAATTAAAAGACGTTTTTGGCAAACATCCTCGGTAACAAAGGTTTTTATGACAATTAATTAAAAACAAAAAGTTCTACTTTTGTGCAAATTAAATATTAAAAGTTGAATTTACACAATTTATAAGATAAGTTTAATTTTATAACAATAAAACCACCAAGGGATATTTATAATCCGTTCGTACCCATTCGACTACGCTCAGAGCGAACGGTGTTTTAAAGGAGATTTTATGTTCAAAAGAGACATTGAAGCGACACTTATTCGATACGCCAAATTCCCTGTAATTACTATTTTAGGGCCAAGACAATCAGGAAAAACTACCCTAGCAAAAAAAACATTTAAAAAATATGCATATACCTCATTAGAAGACCCCGCAACAAGAGACCTAGCGCAAAACGATCCGCATAAATTTTTTCAGGCCTATGAAAATAAACACGGTATAATAATCGACGAATTCCAAAGAGTTCCAGACATTCTCTCATACATACAATTAGAAGTAGATGAAAAAAAGAGACCCGGTTATTTTGTTTTAACAGGATCTCAAAATTTCTTAATGAACCAAGCAATCACTCAATCGCTTGCTGGAAGATCTGGCATTTTAATCCTTTTACCTTTATCCATCAATGAACTCCAAAAAAATAAACTCCTCACTAAAAATAATATTAATGAAATTATATTTAAAGGTGGGTATCCACAGATTTATGCCGAAGATTTTCCACCACAAGATGCTTATCCTTCATATATACAATCTTACGTTGAACGAGATGTTCGCCAACTTACAAATGTAGGAGATCTACGATCTTTTCAAAAATTTATACAATTATGCGCAGGCCGAGTTGGCCAGCTTCTTAATCTTTCTGAATTAGGAGGGGTATGTGGCATTAGTGCAACTACAGCAGAACGTTGGCTTGCAATTCTCGAAGCTAGTTACGTTTTATACACTCTACGACCATATCATCAAAATTTTAACAAACGGCTCACAAAATCTCCTAAAATTTATTTCTATGATACAGGTTTAGTCTGCTCATTATTGGAAATCAATTCACCTGAAACTTTAGCCTTTCATCCACTCCGTGGAAATATTTTTGAAAATTTTATAATTTCCGACATTTACAAACAATATTTCAACACAGGTCAACGTCCCCCTGTATATTTTTGGAGAGACCTCAACGGTAGACTTGAAGTTGATTGTATTATAGAAACAGCATCAACCCTTTTCCCCATAGAAATTAAATCGGGAGAAACCATAGCTTCAGATTATTTTACAAACTTAAAGGAATGGGATGAAATTACAAACATAAGTCCCGACCACAATTATGTTATTTATGGTGGAAAATTAAAACAATCAAGAACTTCTGGAAACATTATTGGTTGGAAAGAAGCAGGGAATTTAATCAAGCAACTACAAAAATAAATATCTGCCATTAAGCAAACAACATTTGCCTAATGGCAGCTACTTCTATATTTTTAAACGAAAAAGTTCTAAAACACATCGATAGGGCACGCCAAAATGAAACTTACTAAAGAAAGAAATTATGTCTAAAAATTCTGTCAACGTTGGAGCAACTCGTAATGCTGTTATTCCTCTAGATTATATAAAAGATTTATCTTCGTGGTGTTTAAATGATAAGGATACATTTAAAACCAAATCTACTACCATGTTTAAATGTGATTGTTCATTTCTAGCACTTCATAACCGTGTCATAATTGACAACAACTTTGATCTTACTGACCTAAACCATGCAAAAGAATATCACAAAAACAATCCTTTCACCTTATGGGTTAATTCTCAAAATCTAGAAGCAAAAAATAAATTAGATGCTGCCGGGTTTTCATTACAAATTTCTTGGCCTACAATGATGCTTGAGCTAAAAAATTTACCCCCGATTTCTTGTGATAGCCATATAACAATTAAACAACTTACAGATGACGAAGAAATTCTTACAACATGGGTACCACTAATAATCAAATCTTATAATCCTCAATTTACTCCATCCGAGTTTGAAAAAGCATATAATGATTGGCATATCTTTTTTAATTACTTGCGCAATTCAACCACATATCCACAAATGAATTTTTTTATTTGGTATTGGGAAAATATTCCTGCAGCAACTAGACTTTTTATTGTCAAAAATGATACCGTTTTTTTACATTTAAATGGAGTACTACCCGAATATCGTCGTAGAGGGATAGGTTCTACTATAACAAGCATGCCGTTGCATTTTTTTAAAAAAAATGGAATCAAAAAAGCATTAAATTTTGCATCCGCTATGGGCAAGCCGCTTTACGAAAAACTTGGATTTAAAGTCTTTGGACAAATTGATACTTATAAAACAGAGGACCTTAATAAATGAAAAAATCACAACCAATAGGTATTTTTGATTCAGGTGTTGGTGGCTTAGGTATATTTCAAAAAATTGCAGAGCCGTTACCAAACGAAGATTTAATCTACATTGGAGATAATAAAAATTGTCCTTATGGTGAAAAAACAGTCGAAGAGTTGCAACAAATCACTACCAAACTTCTTAATTTTTTAGTTACCAATCACGATATTAAAATTGCTGTCATTGCATGCAACACAGCAAGTACTACATGCCTAGATTATTTGCGAGAACGTTTTACGATCCCAATTATAGGTGTTGTTCCAACCGTAAAACCTGCATGTGAAATTACTAAAACAAAACAAGTCGCAATATTAGGAACATCAAGAACTGTTAATAGCGCTTATCAAAAAAAACTGATTGAACAATTTGCCACGGGTAAAGGAATTAATGTTTTAGGCATAGCATGCCCAGATTTAGTTTCACTTGTAGAGTCAGGTCAACTAGAAGGTCCAGAAGTTGAAGAAAAATTACGTGAATATCTTGCTCTCGCAATTCGCAATCAAGCGGATGTTGTTGGACTTAGTTGCACACATTTTCCATTTTTAAAGCAGCAGATTAAAAAACTTTTACCAAAAGAGGTTATAATTTTAGATTCAAATGAAGCGGTTGCTAAACAAGTTGTACGCATTTTATCTACCCTACCTCCTGAAATGATTGCAGCCACCGACCATAAGCCTAACTATACAGTTTACGCAACAAAGAATCTTGATATATTTAAAAAAACAGCAAAAAAATTAATTGGTAGCGGCGATTCTTCTAAACTGTGTGATTGCATTGATTGGACATCATTAGAAATCTAACTTCAGCTTCTACTATATTTTCAAGCAAAAAATTTCTAAAATATTCCGACAGGGCACGCCGATTATGCTGAAAAATTAATTGAAGGAATACAATGAATTACCTTTTAAAAAGTCTTTTAAAAGGTAATTCATATTTCATTTCTGGGACTTAGGAGCCTCGGAGAAATCCATAATCTCTCGAAAGTTGTACAAAGCAGTGTACCCTAATATTTTTTTTGCCTTCTCTGCCACATATACCCTATCTATGATGAAGGGAAGTATCCAGCCCTTTACCTCAAAGGCCTTTTTAGCCCAAGGATGGTACCTTGAAATTACGTCATCTGCTTTTCCATGAAGTTCTTGCAAGTCGTTTTGCTGGAATGGTGTTTGTGAAGTGATATTAAAAAACTCGTACCCTTTGATTGATGATTCTAAGGCAAGCACATGCCCTAATACAACATCACGGATATCAACTCCACGATAAAGTCGATAAATAGCCATCAACCGATCCTCTTCAGGAAAACATCTCGACATTCGTAAACTAATGCACGATAAGGATGCACCACTTGCATTCTTACACAAAGCTTCTGCTGCTAATTTGGTTTCGTCGTAAATATCTCTTGGTTGAGGCAAAAGGTCTTCTGTAACCCAAACAGCTTGATGAGGCAAAACCATGGCATTGCCATAGATTGATGTGGTACTAGTAAAAACAAAACGTTTTATATTGTATTTAAGACAAGCGTCCAATAAATTTTCTGTGCCATCAACATTTGTCCTCCAAAAATCTTCATCACTGTAAACATTGATATGTTGAGGAAGAAGAGCAGCTAAATGCACGATCGCATCAACGCCTTTTGTCAAATGGAAAATTCCCTTTTTGTCTGCAATGTCCAAGCAATGCGTGGTAAAAGGTCCCCGATTGAGATCTATCCCGATTACTTGATAGCTGTTTTTCAAAAAAGAGGCTAGGGCTGATCCAATTCGCCCGGATGTTCCTGTTATCAAAATTTTTTTCATTTTCATATCTCAGAAAATTTTTTAACCATAGCAATAAAAAATTCATTACCCCATACATTAAGGCTTTCTCGATCTTGTTCTCGTAAAAAATTTCCAGCGTCTCGCTTTGCATTTTCCCAATCAATTGTTTTTATTTTTTCAATTAAAGCCTGAGTTAACCAATCTTTTGTAACTATTATGTTTTGGTTTTTCCACGGCCCATCTTGATCAATCGCTTGCGTTAAAAGTGTATAATTAGGAATAATTTTTTTAGAAACATACCAAACAAAATCAAACCAATCACGTCCCTTTATAAATGGTCTGCATGCTAGAGCATGACATTTACTTGCAAATAAACTCGGTAAATCTTGCGCAATAATTGCAAAAGGATATGGAAAATTAATAAAATGCTTTTCAAATTCTGAGCCTACAGGAGGATTTGTATCAATTTCTAGTTTAATCTTAATTATTTGTTGATCTGATGAGGCTCGGGGATAGGTAAAAACAAATACTTCTCCAAAAGAACTCTCTTTTAAAAAAGCCATTTTTACAACCCGTTCCACCTGCGATCGATCAATTACATCAAACTCAAGACTATAAAGTTTACATTCCTGCCGCAAAGTTTTTAAAAAAGGTTCCCAAATAAAAGTGTTATCCGTCTTAAATAAAACAAAATCTAAATCCTCTGAAAATCTATTAAGTCCATGAACTATTCGCAAACAAGAACCACCCTGAAATGCTGCTTTATTAAAAAAATGAGCCCGAGCCAGAACAGATAAAACAATTTCTTGAATAATTTCCTTAAGAGCATTCAACTCATCTCGCGGAGAAATCGGAGAGTATTCTTTTAATCGCTCTTCTATAATTTTTATGCTCATTTATTTACCTTCAATATTTTTACTATCTCTTTTAAAAACCTTTTCAAATTTTCACGTACAATACGACTTGGATATTTTACCGCCAACAATTTAAGCATTTCTTTATCACTATTGATAAGATCTTCTTTATCAATTCGAAGGTCGACCTCAAGCTCTGAAATATTTTTCCAAGACCTGCGAGTTGTATAAATAAAATCTGCTACTGCCCGCCAAGGAGAAGCAATAAAAAAAACACCATTTTTTGATTCAATACGATTAACACCGGTATAAAATATCTCTGATGGAATATGCTCGTAACTAAAAATACCATATGGCGTTTTAAATTCTTTTGCCCGTTTTGTAGTAACACAAGTAGTTGTATAAACAGCTTCTGGAATCCATCCATGATACGAAAGCGCCGACTCTAAACTAACAAATGACGGCCCATAAATCAGAAGAGCCAATTCGAACTCATCAATAAATGGTAGCTTTCCTTTATCAGCAATAAGATAAAACCCTCTTCTAATACGGATTAACAATCCTTCTTTTAAGACCCTTTTCACTAAAGCATAACGAGCATCATCTGTTTTATCATTTAAAAGCATTGCCAAATCAGACTCTTGGATAAAGCATTTTGGCCACTCTTTTACCAAATCTCGAATATTTTTTCTCATATAATCCCACTTTTATGTATAAAGCTGTCGAAATATGACAGTTTTATGCATAATATCAATATAAAAATATAAAAAGCAAGATTAACAAAAAATTAATTTATTTGTTAAGAAAACCTATATTCCGCTACATTTCATATTACAAGGACCTAATTTTGATTTTTAGATGCAATTTTAGACCGAAATGCATGAATTTACTAAAAAACGTGGATCGCCACTCCATATTTTCGTGTATTAACTGGGAGTGATATTGTGAATAAAAATAGCTAGCGGCTATTTTCAACAAAGTTTGAATACTTAAAACTTTAGATCTCAAGCTAAGCAAATAACATTTGTCTAATGTTATTTGCTTCTATATTTTCAAAAAAAATTCTAAAATATTCCGAATACTGCTATCCAAAATTTCTATATAATTTCCAAAGCTAACCTTGCTTTTTAATAATTAAAATCCCCGATGCTATATAATTACAATCAACTTCTACCTGATTATTAAAAATTGCTCTAATCTCTTTAGTTAACGCTTCCAACTTTGGCACAGTAAAGTAATCAAAATGATCTGATACCTGACTGATTTCTTCTTCTAATGGAACAGAAAGTACCAATGCATACCTTGCCATATCAAACCATTCTACAATAAAATCGATAAGAGAATGCTTGTTCCCTGATGGCTTAAGATGTTCCAATAAGTGACTCGCCGTAACAACATCAAAAAGTTGCCCCTGATTTTTCTCTAATGCTTTAATCTTCCAATCGGGTTGCGTTATATCCCCTGCTAGAAATTCAACGTTTTCCAGACGATTATGTTGAACATAGCGTTTGGCGGTATCTACCAGTTCATTATTTATATCTATTCCAAGAAATTTTATATTAGCACCTGTCAACAGCTCGGCTTTTGTAAATATCGAATTACCAAAAGAGCTTCCAATTTCCAATATGGAAATCTTTCCTTTAGAGTTACACAATTTACGTATCACTAGACTTTCTACATAGTATATCCAACTGAATAATTTTGTATGGCTATACCCTTCAGAATTCAGAACATTTTCATTCGATTTGTAAGTCTCTCCAGCATAGTAACGGTTTGTGATTTCCTTAAATTTAGTCTGAGAATTTTCTAAGGCAATGTCCCAATAAGCATTTCTTCCGCCTGTAACTCCATTGCAAATGATACATGCTTGAATAGCAATATCTAATAATTGGGTGCTACCAATTTTTAAATCAAATGTTTTAAAGTAGTCCAATAAATCACAGCGCTGTTTCCAGAAAGCATCTCTATGAAGCTCTTCTTTTTTAAATACAGGTACGACAACATAAATGAAAAAAGGCGCTTCCTTATGATCTTTTTTAAAATAATAAAATTGAAAATTTTGTTTTTTTGTTTCCTTAACCAATTTAAACAAAGGTAGAGACATGATTTTCTCAAGAGACATCATATTACACACTATGACAGAATTAGATTTATCAATATAAAATGTCTCATAATGGCAGGTATCCAGTGCAGGCTTCTTTGAATTAACCGCTAAAATATCACTTGAAAGACTTGGAAAAATAGGTTTACTTTCATTTATGAACAGAAAAATCACAATAACGAATATTATCTTAAATATTTTTTTCATTTTTATAAAACCCTTTGTATATTCGCACGAATAGCCAGTGTAAATTTATCTTCAACGCTTTCTCAGAAATGATCCAGAAAAATTTTTGAGCCACGAGAACATCAATTTTTATATCATCATTTTTTTTGAATTATATATTAATCCTTAAGGTTTGCAACACACTTCTGATTAGTTAAATTTCTAAATCACTCAAGACTGGCCGATGATCCGATGGATATAAATTTTTTTGAAAATGTTCATCCCAAACTTGATCATCGATTATACCGTGCTGAATCACGTCTATTGAATCCTGTACAAATATGAAATCGTATTTTGAATATCCTTCTTTTTGTTTATACATATCATAATCCCACCCTATCCAGCTTCCCGGTACACCAAAAAGTGATTGTGCAATAACTCCAGAATCTTTTATTTTTTCAGATCTAGAACAAAGTAGTTGATATAATTCTTGACCACCCAATTGAGGAAAACAGTTAAAATCACCTGTAATAATTGCTGGAGCATCTAACTTTGCAGCTAAATCCATAACAATCTTTGCACTCTCTTGACGTGCTTTAATTCCCAGATGATCAAAATGAGCTGTCATAAACCAAAAATCATTTCCGGTTGCAAGATTTTTAAATTTTGCATAGATAACATATCGTTCATAAGATGAGCCATCCCACGCAGGACCATGTGAAGTTTTTTGTGATTCATTTAACCAAGTTATTCCAAGATCTGAAAGTAAAAGAAATTTTTGTGGATTATAAATTATCCCTAGGCCAGATTCGATAGGAGCTTTTGTTGGGTATTTACCAAGAAATTTATAAGGAACAACATAATGACTTTTTTCGAAACTGTTCATCTGAAATAACGAAACTTCTTGAACGCCAATTATATCAGGCTTGTAATGATCTAAAATCATATTGATTTTGGGCAATCTATGAACCCAAGCATTTTCTGTTTTATCATCTTCAGCGCAAGGAGCCATTCGAATGTTGTAACTCATACAACGGATGATTTGATTATTTTGTACAGCTTTAACAAATTGATTAATAATTAATTTCATAACTCAACTTCTTGCATGCATTTTATCGCTTGCATAAAAAATTTTTCAGTAAAGTAAAAAACTTTTCTGTTTCGTCTGCAAATATATAGTGTCCAGATTTCTCAAAAACCTCCAGTTGCGCATTTGGATGATTATTTCTCATGACATCAGTTCTATTTGGATCCCACCACAAAAGATCCCATTTAGCTTCTGTGATTAAGGTTGGAATTTTAAAATTATCAAATTTTCCTTTCAAAAAATTATTATGCATCATATTATCACTATCAGCACGCATCAACGCTTCAAACTTGGGTGCGGGGCCCCATCCATAAAGTACATTTCTAATAATTTCTTCGAACGTTGGTTTATAATAACAAAACTTTTTCCAGCATCCTGCAAGTAGCTTATTATAAAAACATTGTGCACCATTTAATTTGCCTTCTTTGCACATTTTCTCAATATTTTCTATTGCTGTTTGTTCTGCAGGTGAAATAAACATTTTGCCTCGAACTGGACTCATTGCCGAATTAGAAATACCTGTAGAAGAAGCAACTAAAATTAAACCAAGACAATGTTTTGGATAAATCAAGGCATAAAGTTGAGCTAGTAAACCACCATACGACCAACCAAGAACCACCCATTTATCAATATGTAATGCTTTTCTTAAACCTTCCAAATCTTCAACAGCTTGCTTAACAGTATAAGTTTTACCAGTATCATCCTTGCTAGATTTACCAGTTCCTCTCTGATCGTAGTAAATTATTCGTGCAACATCTTTTATTTGCGAGAAATAAGGATGAAAACCTTGATGCGTTCCACCCGGTCCACCATTGATAAGAACAAGGGGAGTTCCTTGACCCTCCTCTTCGTAATAAAGTTTGCCATTTATAACATCCACAAACCCATTTTTGGAAATTTCATCGCATAATGGTGGTAACTTGGGAATATCAAGTACCAGCTCTTTGGGAATATTTACAACTCTGTCAAAAATGGTTTCTCTGCCCGTGTGACATCCTGGCATTAACAAAGCCAAAATAATAGGGCTAAATAGAATCAATTTATTTTTCATATTTTATCTCTCCAATCAAAGTAATAACAAAAGGACCTGTAGATTTTGGTCCCATTCCGGCGAGAATTCCGATAATTGATTGTTTATTCACCCATCATTCCTTCTCAAAAACAATTTCCTTGACCGGTTTTAGTGCAATCATCTTTTCCGTCGTGGGATTTTTTTCTTTTCAATCATAACGTTTTTCCCCTTGGATCATCAGCAATTTGGTTAAACATTCGATGGGATAATAATATTTGATCGCCTTGAACGGTGTGCAATTGATCGTTTTATTTAACTTCAAGCAGTCACAATGATCAAGCCCACCATGGTCAAACACCCTCAACTTGACTATATAAGCTATATCGTTCATTGATCCCAACACGCTACGGTTATTCGACTTGGTGAATATTAATTTATTTTTATATTCAGCAAAAATCGGCTCTATGTGCTGACCAAGGGCTTCAGCCTCCAAATTCAAAGCCAGGGCTTGGGTAAACACCTCTGCCAGTTTTTGAAAGTGTGCTTTGACTATTTTGGGAAGAAAGATGCTATAGAGCGTTAGGTCGTTGGTAAATAAAATACAATTTCGTCTTTCAATGCATAACAAATTTGCATGCCAATCACCCAAAATCGATGTAGTTTCTTCCATTAAACCCACATCAAAGCTATCCAGTTTAGCCAACAACTTTTGTGTACACTGAATTAGCGCCATATACTTTATCCTTATGTAATTTTAGTTGACAATGTTCACGTTGTTAAAAAACTCCTCACCTTAATATCTTCACCAACCATAAAAGCAAATCATCATCTTATCCTTTTTTTTCGCCCAGATTGATTTCCATTACGGTAACAGAATACCCCTTCCATTCGTCGACGCCGATGATGCTCCAACCTCGCCGTTGATAATATCGGGTCGCAAGCTCCGGGTCGTGTGTACAAAGATAAAGCTTTTCAAAACCGAGTATGCGGGCCTTTTGTTTAATCACCTCGATCAGTTGGCTCCCGATTCCGCATCTTTGGTATCGTTTATCAACAACAAGTGGCCCTAGCCACGGGGTAAGATCAGGGCGAAGTCCCTTCGTTTGGGTCAATGAACACATGCCAACAGGCGCGCTGTTATCAAGGGCAACAAGTGTTAAAGGTAACAAATCGATATTCAGGTACTGGCGTAATTGTTTTTCGTCCGGGGACCAGGTTGGTCCAAGCTCCTCACGCGCAATTTTTGTAAGGCTAGAAATGTGCTGCGGATAATTTTTAAGAAAGTCGATCGTTATTTCCATTAAAAGTGGATTCATTTTTTGATACTCCTAGTAACAATACTAAAAACCACGTACAAAAACAATGGAATAATGGGTTCAAATGGATTTTGGGCGAGGTCCAATGCAATGGGGCCTGAAGATTCAAATTATGCAAGGACATGCCACGGTAAAATAAGAACCGTTGACCATTTGTTCCCAATGCAACCGTATCACAGTGCCCACACGATCATTAACCATGAAGGTCCCTTCCCTCTAAAAATAAGCCTTCCTCAACGGCGGCTCCAAAAGTTACATTATTCTGAAAAGAATATTGGTGACTCTTGTGGTTCATGTTTTTGTATTAGTTTTTATATTTTTGCAAACGTTCATTCAACGTTCCAGTATGAATTTCAAAAAGATGATTGTCATAATCATAAAAGTAAATAGATTGTGCTTCACCGTCAACCCTTGGTCGCCCGTCCTTAATGGTTAGCCCAAGCTTTTTTATCCGTTGAACATACAAATTGAAATTTTGTTCTGATACCTTCCAGGCGATGTGGTTATAAGTTTTTTTTGGCAAACCCTTCCCCTCCATTGTTGCTATCCATTCATTTCCTATTAAAAAAACTTCTCTCGTGACAATGAAAATGTGTTTTTGCCGCTTGAATATATTTCTTTTGCGTCAAAAATTTCTCGGAAAAACGAGGCTGTCTTTTCGAGATCATGCACGATCAGGGTGATGTGGCTTATTCCTTCAATCATACTTTTGAAATTTTCTTATTTTAAAATATTAATAGATTTTCCATCTTCCTTAATCAGTTTTGGGATTTAGTTTGTAGACCCACATGATGGTTCCTGGCGCTTCTTCTATTCCGCCCGCCGATCTATACATAGCCATCGCTGCTTCATTGCCTTTCTCAGTCAATACCCATACTTTGTCTGCCCCCACCTCTGTTGCCCATTTTTTAACTTCTTCGATAAGGGCTTTTCCAATCCCACGTCTTCTGTAGTTTTGGTGAACACCTACCTCATAAAGCAAAACCTCTGCTTTTCTTTTATCAAATCGTTGTAATCTATGCGCCGTTAAAAAACCGGCTGCTTTTCCTTCCCAAAAGGCGATAAATAGAGCATTATCGTCGCTTCCAATAAATCTTTTTCCCTGCTCACTATCCCATACCTTACCTTCATCCAATAGGCGATTAAAGTCTACTATCGAAAATTTACTTGTATTTCTGATTCTCGAAATTTGTAGAGGATTATTCATAGACCTTCCTCTAGGACCCAACAAAATCAATTTATTTTCATATTTGTATTACCTTCGCATCAAACCAAAGAAAAAGTGGAACTAAATCCATTCCCCTTTTTCTGCTTATTTTACGAATGCTAAAACCGCTTCAACCGCTATCAAAAGAATAATAACTATCGTTAAAATCTCTTCATGCAAAAGTTCAAGTTGATGTTGATAAACTGTATAAAGATCTTCGATGATATCTAATTTTTTGTTTATCGATTCCTGCCAAGACTGCAAGGACAGCTTTTCATAAAGCATAGAATAAACTTGTGAATAATAAGCATCACCAACCATTTTGATACTGCTATCAAGTCGCTCTACAATTACTGAAATATCGACACGCATTCTGGCAAGTTTGGAAATTGGAGTACTAAATTTACGTCCAACAATCGGAATATATGCTTGCCATGGAATTGCTAGAGGTTTTAAATAAAACGCTTCTAGGGATTTATCCAAAAATTTATCAAAGTATTGGAGCTCTAAAAGCTGAATATTTGCGGATTCAAAAAACTCGAGTGTTTCAAAATATTCATCGTCATAAATAAAAGACGCTTCACTATCGAAAATCATGAAATCTTTACCGTAATAACCTGTTGTATAATCCAAAATATCTGCTTCTTGATAATCTGAAAGTGATTGCGTTTCAAGGCGAAGCAATGAGGCTATTTTGCTGCCATATTGCTCTTTAAAATCTTCTGGAGCAATATTTTTTTGCGATGGATTGACCTGAACAATGTAGTAAGAATTTTTCATTTGATAAAATTGCGGTTTTTCTATCGCTGGATATATTTTATTGAAAACAGCTTTAACATCTTCATCGCTTTTGCGATTATAAATTTCGTAAATATCTACAAGCTGTCCCTTTAAATCATCAAGTGAATCATCAAAAGGTATTTGATAACAAAGCGAAATTGCCCCGAAGTTATAAAGCTTACTTATCACACTGATATGCTTTACATCGGCAATTTCACCTACAGGCAAATCGAATGAAAGTGGAATATGATAATTTTTAAAATAAGGTGAACGTGGAGTTTCACGCAAAGAAAGTAAACCTTTCTTTCTTATCACATCAAAAACAATCTCATCACCAATATCAAATACATAAAATAAAAATATATTCCCAGTGAATTTTTCACCAAGCTCAAGTCGTTCTATACCAAATGGTACTTTATTATTATCAACGTTTTTTAACATGATATACCTCTTGTAATTCCCCTTTTTTTATTAAAAATTATAAAGAATGTAAATCTTCAATTTTTTCAATCTTTGAATCAAATATATTTTGAATCAATAAACTTTTACATCCTGCTGCATTTCCAGCTTGAACATCTATTAATTTATCACCGAACATAAAAGAATTTTTCATATCAAGATTAAATTCCTTACAAGCTTCAAGCAGCATTCCAGGATTTGGTTTTCTACAAAAACAATCTTTTTTATATTTTTCTATTGTGGCAAATTCTGTGTGATGAGGACAATAATAAAATTTTTGGATAAAAACACCCTCTTTTTCAAATAATTCTTTGATTTTACAATGAGTTGCTTCAACAAAACTTTCGTCAAAAGTTCCACGCGCAATTCCAGATTGATTTGTAACAACAAATATCAAATATCCTGCATTTTGCAACATTTTACAAAGTTTTACAGCAGGAATAATAATCTCAATCTGATCGAGTGATGAAAGATAGTTAACATCTTTTATAATTGTTCCATCTCTATCAAAAAATGCTGCTTTGTTATTCATTGACCTATTTCCCTAACACTTGAACTTACAACTTGCGATGTAAAACTTGAAGCTGTTTTAGCTGAATCTGCATATTTCACATTAGTCGAAGATTCACTCAAAGAAATTTCATTTTGAGAAACTCTAATCTTACCAAGACGCATATCCAAATAAAGTTGGAAAAATCTTCTTGCGACAGCTACAGAAAATCCTGAATATCCAGACTTTTCTGTCAATATCACCATAACCAAAGGTTCTTCGTTTTTATAAGAAAAACTACAAGCAAGCCAACCATGCTCTGACAGTTTTGAGTTTCCCTTTGAACGCTCTAAACTCGCAACTTGTGCAGTACCTGTTTTAGCATAAATCGCAAAATCTTTGTAAATACTTAATGATCTTGCAGAACCATACAAAGCTACATCTTTCATCGCATCTTGCAAAAATGATAAAATTTCAGGTTTTACATCAATAGATTCTTTTTGAATTTCCTCTTGCTCTAATATTCGTGGCCTTACTAAATATCCGGTCATAATACCACCTACCATGCGAGCAATTTGAATCGGTGTTACAAGAGTATAAGACTGACCTATAGCAACTGATAAATTTTCACCCATCCACCATTTCTCATGTAAAGTTTTCATTTTCCATTCAGCAGTTGGGATAATACCATCTTTCTCAGCAATTAAAAAACCAGTTTTTTTACCAAGGCCAAACTTATTTGCACACTGCGCAATGGTATCAATTTTAAGTTGTTTAGCCATTTCAAAACACGGAATATTACAAGAAAGCGCAAGAGCTTGCCGCGCATTTAATTCACCATGACCTTTGTGATTCATACAAAAGATTTGTCTTCCTCCAAAATCAATATGCCCATGGCAACAAAATCTTGAATTTTTATTTATTATTCCTTGCTGCAAACCGGTTGCATAAATAATTAATTTAAAAACAGACGCTGGAGGATAAAGTGCATTCAATACTCTATTTAAAAAAGGACTTTTTTCACCAAAAAGTTTATGCCATTCTTCGGTAGAAAGATGAGATAAAAAAATATTTGGGTCAAAGTTGGGAAATGAAGCCATAACTTTGATCGCACCATCTTTTGGATTAATAATTATTACCGATCCAGTTTTATTACCACCAAAAGCTTCTTCCGCTAGTTGCTGCATTTTCAAATCTAAAGTTAATTTTATATCTGTACCTGCTTGAGGTTCACGAAATCCTTCCTGTCGCAATCTTTTACCAGTCGCATTCACAACATGAACAACATAACCTTTTTCCCCCTCAAGCTCGTTTTGAAAAGCTTTTTCAATTCCGTATTTTCCAGAAATTCCACAATCTTCATTTCCCGATAAATATCCCAAAATATGTGACGCAAGAGAATTATATGGATAAAAACGTTTGAAACGATTAACTATGATCAAATTTTTAGCAGAACAACAAAGCTCACTGATCATACAAAGTTGCTCGAATGGAATATCCTCAAAAATTTTAATTCTTCGTGACAACTTTTCTGCTGCGATAATATCTTCTAACTTTTGCTCAAAAAATTCTTTTTTTTCTAAAATTTCAAATATTTTTTTTAGAATGGAAATATGATTTTCGATGATCTCTAGATGCCCACTACCTTCCCAAATAAGATCGTACATTGGACGATTTGACGCAATTACGGCGTTGTTGCAATCGAGCAAATTTCCTCTCGGAGGGTATATAACTTCGAACTTAAAACAGTTTTTGTCACTCCTGTTTTTTAACGCTGAACTCATAATAACTTGCAAATAAAAAAGTCTTGCTGCAATTATTAATGCAATTAAAGTGATACCAAAAATCAAAAAAATAATTCGTTTGTGACGCTCTACTTTAAAAATCTCTTTTACTAGTTGTTTAAAAAGCATAAAATTTTAACTTTCTGTTTTCTTTATTAAGCTGCCAAAGTTATTTAAAGGATGTTTTTCATCGCACATTTTAGAAAGTTCGGCAGAAGAAACATGTGTATAAATTTCAGTTGTTGAAAGATACGCATGGCCTAAAAGATCTTTTATTAAACGCAAATCTACTCCTTGATTTAAAAGATGTGTGGCAAAAGAATGTCGCAGTTTATGAGGAGTAAATTTTCGCTCAATTTTCAAAAATTGTCTAAATTTTTCAAAAATTCTTTGAACTGAACGCGTATTTAACCGCTCACCGTGACAGTTCAAAAATAAATAATCACTTTTTTTCTTACTTTGCAAAAAAACTCTTTCTTCTTCAATATATTTTTCAATAGCATTTTGTGCTTTTGATCCAAACAAAACAAATCGTTCTTTACTCCCCTTGCCCAAAACTTTTATAACCTTTTCACTCCAATTAATATCTTGCATTTTTATATGCACAATTTCCGAGCATCTAGCGCCTGTTGCATATGTAAGCTCAAGTAATGCTTTATTGCGAAAAGGAAAAGATGAATCAACTTTTTCAAGATCATTACTATCAAGCAAATAAAAAATTTCATCAACCGACAAAACTATAGGTAATTTTTTATCCTTTTTGGGCGATTTACAATCCAGCACAAAACTAATTCCCTGCTTCTTGCAATATTGCTGAAAAGAACGAAATGCCGAAAGCTTACGACAAAGACTAGCTTTTGATATTTTTTTATAAAAAAGAGAAATAATAAATCGTTTAATTATTTGATTAGTTGCATCCGCTATAATCGGTTCTTTCTTAGCAATTTCATCCCAAAACATACTGAATTGATCCATATCACTCTTGTAAGCTCGAATAGTATTTTGCGCAACTCCTCGCTCAACTTCTAAAAAAGTAAACCAATCAGTTAACTTATTTTTAAACTCATCCCTTATCATCACTACACCCTTTAAATTGAAAAAATCCCTATACTTCCAAACTCTCATTTTCGTTGCTATTTCCCAAATGATCTAGCCCAAACTGCGTGCAACGTCTACTAACTGTAGAGCGATTTACATTTAAAAATAAAGCAACTTTACTTTGATTGTATTTAAACTTATGTAGCAACATTGAAAGTTTTTTAGGATCTTTTAAAACATTTTTACCAAGTCGCGCAGCTTCGATGAGGTCAAAATCAGAAATTTGATAAGCAGGATCGATCACAGAGTCAACATGATCCGTTTGCCTTTTTGTTTTTTTCAAAATAATTGATTGTATTTTAGTCTTCAATTCATTAATCGATACACATTTAGCATCAAGCAATTTACTTCTATCCATTTCATTAAAAACAAGCAGATTTTTATAAATCTTTGAATAAATGAGTTGCAGCCTAAGCCCTTCTATAAGCTCAAAGAAATCTTCTTCTGGAAGCGAAGCGATCGAAGGCATCCAAACTGCAGTTTTACCAAGCTCAAAATAAAGCTCTTTAAGAAACAAACCTTGCGAAACTAATCCCTGCAAATTTTGATTACAACTACAGATCAAAAACAGATCAGAATCTTTTGATATTTCACTTTTAAGCAAAGTAAATTTACCAGCGACAATAAACTCTAATAATTTTTTCTGTAGGTTCAAACTTAATAAATGAACATTCTGGATTAAAATTGTTCCCGTTTTATTTAAAGATTCAAAAAGCCCTACCTCATTATTTTCTTTGAAAATTGGATTCATTCCAAAGAGTTTAAGCGAGAGAGAGTTTTCATTGGTATTGTTATCAACTACAACTTCTTCAAAAATTGATCTTTTATTAATTCTATGGACACCGTGTGCAAAAGATAGAGCATCTTCTGTCGACAAAAGATCTAAAAATATAGTTTTGCTTGTTGTCGCATGTTCTAAAAAATTTATTTTCAAATTAAGTAAAGCGGGAGAATTAGCAGGAACAAGCTGATTTATTATTTGTCCTTCTTCTGTGTTTTCCAAAGCGAGCAAATAGCTCCATTTACTTGCATCTCTCAAATAGCTCATTTTTTCTTTTACCAAATCGCCAATCGATGGAACTGACAATGTGATAACGGTATTATCTTTTTCCAAATGAGGCGACGATACTACCAAAAGATTATCCCCCTCAGGCAAACTTAAAATTTGACGTTTGGAAAGAAATGTTGTTGCAGTATCAAAACCTATTTGAGTAATATCTTGCGAAACTTCCAGATTTTTATTTGTGTTTATATCTACTTTCAAAAGATCTTTAGATGCCTGATTACTATAAACAAACTTTTTATTTTTGTAGGTCATAACCCCAATTTTTTGCGTTTTAGCCTCCAAAAATGGACTTATACTTTTTCGAAGCAGTTCTATGAGTTTATCTTTTTTGTAAGAACTAACTTTTAGATTATGCTCACGCTGCAAAACTGCATCGAGATTCATATGAGTCAAAAAGTAAACAATAGTTCCAAGATAGTTAACGTAAATCAACATTTCATCGCGATCTACATCGGTATAAAATTTACCAGGTCGTGAATTTCTATTTACCAAAACAAAACCTACAATTTTGGATTCACAATAAACAGGTAAAAAAATATCAACATTTATCTCTTTGAGAAAGGCAACTATTTGCGCAAGTTTAGCCTTTTCTGCAGATGAAGTTGCATAGAAATGGTCAAACTCTATCTCATCCAAAATTAATATTTTTTTGTCATTTGCGAACTTAATAATTTCATGATTATCCGACGTTGAGCTGAACATTTTTTCAACAAAATGTTTTCTTGCATCTACGTTATTTTCTGCGTCACCAACAATTTGTTGCCTTGTCATCCACGAATCTTTAAAGAACAATACAACTTTATCTTTTGAAATATTGAAAGCTTTTTCGAAAAAATCTCTTGAAAGAGGGATTAACTCATTGACATTTGAAACAGAACCAAACTTTACCAAAACATCTTTAAAATCATCTACAAAATTGAATTCTCCTGCAATTGTCGATTTCACATGAATATCCATATTCAAAAATCTAGACCCTGTTACTCTTTTCACACTGTAAAAGATCATTCCTGTTAATATGATTGATGTAACGCTAGCCGCCATAGGATTAATGGTAAAAGACACAAAAGAAGATTCAAATATTTTCAT
The DNA here is from genome assembly GCA_003511165.1 of Candidatus Dependentiae bacterium. Lineage (NCBI taxonomy): Bacteria > Candidatus Babelota bacterium. The sequence continues at coordinate 85,664 of DOJW01000002.1, read as the reverse complement.
AAACCAATAAGGCAACATAAAATATCTAAAAAGAATTAAATTATGATATTGCAAAAGCTGAATCTGTTCTCGTTTATAATTTCTATAAAGAATGATTAATGAAACTAAACCAGAACCCAATAAATAAGCTGAAGAAAAATCTAAAATTTTATAATCAGCCCAAAAACGAGAATAATCTGTTGAATAAATTATATATACAGATCTAAACAAAAAATAAAAATTTAAAAAAATGACCGGAATTAAAAATAATTTTAAGATTTTTTTAGGTAAAGCTTTCGATGAGATTTCCGTTGAGAAACATAAAAGCATAAAAAACTGTATTAAAATGGTAGCACACTCTAATTTGAAAAAAACTTTTGAAACAATCACCGGCACTACAAACCAAGGTCCTAAAGATAAATAATAAAAAATTAAAGTTATATTAGTAAAAATTCCTGTCAGCAAAACTATTAGTAGATATATTCCAGCTTTATTTTTTATAGAATTCGAAAAATTTTTATATAAAGAAAAAAGAACATAGAACTTTGTTGCTAAACAACAAAATTCTATGATTAGCCCTAGTATGCTGTAATCTAATCCTAAAAAATTCGATAATGTATCTAACATAGTTACTTTATATTTTTTTTTAAATTATTTTGACTTTATATAAAAAATCGTTGATTTTATTAATCAAATTTAATTATTGAATTAATAAACATTAACTTAATACAAATAAGGTCTTTTTGAAAGCAAATATTATTATGAAAAAGATAAAAAAAACCAATTTAAGTAATAAAAAAGACAAACTTAAAAAAGTAGGCCGAACCTTATTAAAATCCCTTATGTCAAAACAAGGTATAACATTAATTACAATTCTAGCTTTGTATACATTAAATGGCAGCGATGGCGCACCTCCTGGTAAATAAATTACATTGAAAAGAACAAAAATTGTCATTGTTATTCTCAAACAAAAGACGGAAAACTTCGCGCCCACTTTAATCGAGCAAGTCAAAAAAGAGTTCGGCAAAGACGCTTGCTTAATTCTAATTGCAACTTTATTAAGTCTGAGATCAAGAGATAGTGCAACTTTAGAAGTTTGTAGAAAATTGTTTAAAGTCATAAGATCCCCGCAGGAAATGTTAAAACTTTCTTGCGAGGATCTTCAATTTTTGATTCATTCAATTGGGTTTTATAAAAATAAATCCAAAACAATTTTAAATGTATCCAAAGTAATAATCGAAAAATTCGACGGCAAAGTTCCAAACGATTTCGATGCTTTGATAGCCATCAAAGGTATTGGCTCAAAAACAGCAAATTTAGTTCTCGCAGAAGCTTTCGATATTCCCACAATCTGCGTTGATGTTCATGTTCACCGCATTTCAAATCGGCTTGGAATCATCAAAACCAAAACGACCGCAGAAACAGAAAAAGCACTTCAAAAAATTATATCCAAAAAAGACTGGTCGAATTGGAATAATCTGCTAGTAAAATGGGGACAAAATATCTGCACACCAATTTCACCATTCTGCTCCAAATGTGCAATTAAACAATATTGCAAACAAGTCGGCGTTAAAAAATTCCGATAAAAAATAAAATCATTTTTTGATGACATAATTCTTCACTTTGATACTCTTGTTTCAACTCAAAAAAAGGGTAAATCAAAAAGTGAATAAAAAATCAAAATCTAAAAAGAAAACTTCTTATATTTTATTTATATTTTTGCTTTTTATAACACTCATAAAAGCAAATGGCGCATTAATTATCGCAGGGGAAGCTTTGCTCGAAGAAGCCCCTCAAATGCTAATTGCCGCAGGCGCTGCCATCGCAGCAACAGGAGCAGCGATTTATGCAAAATATGCAGAATTTATCGGTAGCGAAATTATCAATGAAGCTCCACCAAAACCTCTTATAAATCCTTGGGATATTTCAGATATCACCGGTGGCCCTATTTCGATAACAGTAGAAAAAGATAAAGAACGTTTTATAGAAGATGTTAGAAGAAGATTACCAGACACTTTAACAATTCAGCCACCAAAATCTATCCCCGTTCCTTGTGAAAAACCAATTCCAATGCCAAACCCAAAGCAACCTCAACCAAATCTTCCAGATTGTTATATCGATAAAAATTTCCTCCAAGAAAATATACAAATTTCACAACAATCTTATCCCAGGCTTCAAGATATTTACCAAAACATAAGACCGCCTGAACTCGTACGCACAAATAAACAAGACTTTGCACAATTTCAGCAGATGCAAATGGAAAGCGATGCTATGAGTGCAAATTTGGCAGGGATGTTTGCGCTAACAGCTATAAATTTAATTGGTGGCATTGCAAATGCTAAAAGAGCAGAAAATGTTCCAACTGGTCCTCCAGTAAATATCAGAATTTTCGAAACAAATACGGAAATACCTTCTAATATTAAAAATATCTTAAGAAATTATTCACCAGAACAATTCAGAGATCAAATGATTGCTCAATACCGCAAAGGTGGTTATGGAACATTTGAACAATTTTTGCATAGACAATTTTGTCTTTATCAATTTGAAGGTTTTAGAGGATTGCTTTTGCAAACCCGTGGTTTTGAAGATTTTATTAGAGAATTACATAGGCAATTTTGGAAATGTGGAAAACAAAGTGAAAATCTAAGAGAACAATTTAAGGAAATAGACGGGCTCAAAAAACATAGAGATTTTGAGAAAAAAGTCCAAGAATTTGTAAATTATTTTGACATGCAAAGAGAACAACAAAGACAACAAATCTTACAAGAACTTAATCGCAAAAAAGAAATACGAAAACAATGGCAAGAAGAACAAACAATCAACCCTTTCCCCGATTTTAACAATTTAATTTTGGAAAACGCTCTAAAATCTACAATAAATCAGATTTCTACAAAAACTGTTTTTCCCACAGATAAAGAACTATTCCCTACAACTGACATATCCAAAATAGAAAATCCATTAATACAAACATTGATGTATCAAAATTTGGATCTATTAAATGAAACAAATAAATTGGCGGAAGCTTACAAAGATTCACAGGCTATAGAAAATATAAGTTACCTATCACAAAATATTGGAAATTACTTAAAAAATTATCTTCCAAAGCAAGAGTCACTGCAAAAACAAATTTTACTTTCTAAATTTAATAACTCACTACTCGATACGTCAAAGAATTTTGCCTCTATTATTTGTAAAAATAATGATAATAAAAAGCCACTCGAAGCAGCAGATTTGCAAAATTTGTTCAACAGTTATGAAACTGCATCAAACCTGCTGCACCAGATTTTAAAAGAAAAATATAAATCATTAACAGATTTTAAAGATATTAATTTATCGGATGAAAATTTTTATCAAAGTTCAAATATTAATGTCATACAAAAACTTATAGAAAACAGTTTGGAAAACAATAGCAATTACCTCTCTCTTAATTCCAAATTGCTCAAAGAACAAGAATTTTTAAATGATGCAAAAAATCCAGCAAATGATTATGCCAAGAAGATGTTAACCCCTATCAAAACCATTGTTTGCGATGCAATTGCAAAGACAAAAAATTATTTGGAGTATGAAGATAAATGTAAAAAATTCATGGAAAATTACCAGCAGTGGCAAGATGATCGAAAAACATTAATAGAACAAACAAAAACAAATTATTTTCAAAATGCTCTGTCAGCGATAAAAAATATCACAAATAATAATTTCAAAATCGACGATAAAATCGCCCCAGTTTTTCAGCACAATAATATTGATCTTGCAACTTTTGAATCTTTCAGCGGTGATGCGACTCAAAACAAAATCCACAAACAATTAATCGACAACTTAAACAAAGCTGCAACTCCATATTTTATCTATAGCGACAATTTAAATATTCAGCATATTTCAGATCTAATTTGTAAACTTGCAAACGAAGCTCAAAATGCCAACATTAACAAAAATTATAAGCAAGCTGAAAACATACTTACCATGATGAACTTGATGATAAAAGCACAAGATAAATATTGCGAAGTGATTGATAACTATGCAGATGTTTCGATCAAGGCATTGGGCGAAAATATTCCTGTGATCATCAAAAATACAGTTGCCGGTAATATTCCACTAAACAAAGATTTTAACGCACTTTATTTACCGCTTGTTTTAAAATTAAGCGAAATGTCTATCCCAAAGCTTGAAAAACCAGAGCAAAAAGCGCGCCTCAAAACATTATTTTTAAACGGTCTATCCCAAGAAAGTGTGACCGAAATTTGTGAAGCTATTTTCACAGAGCCAAATAAAGAACAACTCAAAATATTATCAGGCGAAATTTGGAAAATAATAAATGAAGAAAAAAATTTAGAAAACAGTATTTCATCAAAAGATAAAAAGCTGCTTGAGATCATTTCACCACTAAAAACCATTTTCGAAAGTACGGCCAAGATTTTGCAAAAAGCGGCAAATGAAGAATCTAAATATCTTCCAAAAGTGCTAGAAAAAATCCAAAACAAAACAGATCTTATCAATCCCGCTCAAAGCATCGCAGAGAATATTTCCAAAATTTATGAACAAGAGGCATTAGCGGCAGAAGGATATAAACCAGACCAAAATGCGGCCAAAGAAGTAATCGCTGCAAACAAAAATAAATTTGACCAAGAGATGAGCAAAAATAATCTTCGATTATCTTGGTTTTCGGACAACAAACCTGTTTATCTAAAAATAATGAAAAACGATTTCATCCAAGTCATGCAGTCCAAAACTTCATCCGATTATGATAAACAACTTGCAAGCATTGGTTATGAATCAACAAAAGAATGTCTAAACGAAGACGACGATGACCCTCTTCCCACTCCTGACAAAACATATGATAGAAACTTCAAAAGAGCAGAAACTTCCTTTGCCACTTTAAATTTGGACTCGTGCAAGCAAGCAAAAACTTCTTACTATGATTTAAATGACCATTCAAAAAAATATTTAAATGAAGCCAATTTTGACTCTTACGATTTCACAAAATTTACAGGCGATAGCATCCAGCGACTTCTTCACAGCGAAATCGTCGACAACCTCAATGATACATCTGCAATTTATAACGACCACCAAGATTTACTTCCGGTCAGGCATTTAACATACCTTATGTACATGGCTTCTAACCAAGCTATTTTTTGTAACAAAGAAAAAGATGTCGAAAATTGTTATGAACTAACCAATTATTCTCGCGCTTTAAATAAACAAATAAGATTCACTACTGGAATTTTAACTTCAGGAATAGATTTAAGGCTTGCGATAGCAAAAGGTTTAGGTAAGGGAGCTTTAAACGCCGCAAATCCTATCGCGGCAATAAAAGCTCCTTTCGATCTCATTTGGCTTGCGTTAAAAGGTATTGGTTATGGAACATATTATTCCTATAAAGGGATTAAATATTACAACGATCATGACAGTAAAGAATTTACTACAGAATTTAATCGCAGAAATAAAGCACTTATCGACAAACTTGGAAAAATCTCAACTAATTTCTATGAATATTATAAAGAACATCCATATGAAGCGGTGGAACTTGCTTCTGAATTTATCGGCGATGCTATTCTTAGACGCAAAATAAATCCTAAATTCAGCAATTTTCTTGAAAAAGATAAAATCAAGCGCATAATTTCGGTCGAAGCTAAGATCGCAAAAGATATTTCAGATCCAACAATTCGAAAAATCGCAACTCCAGCCTTCGAAGCTGCCAGAGAAACCATCGATGCATTTAAAACGCTTGAACATCATGATCCGAAAAAAGTAGTAGAAGCTTGTGAAGTTATCAAAAAAAATACTTTCTTATTAGAAAATGAAAAGCCTGCTGAAATCATAGAAGCTTTGGTCGGAAAACATGATCCTTCCAAACTTGCAGCCTTCACTGAAACGGCAAAAATCGCCGCTAATGGGGAAAAAACACTTTTAGTTGAATCGCTTGAAAAATTTGGACCTAAATTTCCTACAAGACATACAAATTGGAAGCATCCTTTTTTAGTTGAAGAAGGTTTAAAAAAGGGAAAATTATCAATTCAAGGTTTTCATTATAAAGCAAGTATGCCTAATAGCATAATAGAATTAGTAAAAACACCTAACAAATTTGGCGTTTATGAAGCTTATTTTGAATACAAAGGTATAAAAAAATTTTCTACCTTTTTTCCAGATGATTGGCCTCATAAAAAAGTAATTCAAAAAATAAAGGAAGCTTATCATAATCCTATAATACTTACTAAGCAAAACGGATTTGTAGGACAAACAGAAGAAGGAGTTTTTATACAATTTTGGTTTAAAAAAAATGAAAATACTAAAAACATAATATTAAATAGCGTTTATCCATATCATGCAATAACATTAGAAGAATTAGAGGAGTTATTATGGAAATATTAAAAGATTCTATAAAGGATTTTTCATCAACATTTAAAGACTTTGAAGAAGAATTAACAGGATGTAACTTTGTTGTTTCATTTGACTTAATAAAATTTGAATTTGTCAGTCCATCAAATTTTGTCATACAAGATTTAGAAGCTTTATTTAAAGATTCAAAAATTGAAGGACTAATTGAGGAATCCAATTTTGATGAATTTGAAAAAAATGTATTTAAATCTTTTTCTTATATCCCGTACAATCTTCTAAAAGAAAGATTTTTTCAACAAATTATTATTGCAAAAAAAAGAGAGTCTAAGTTTTGGGAATTAATTATGCCTTTTTTTGAAAGAAAACCTAAAAAGATCTTAAAACATATCGCAACAGGAGATAGCTGTTTAAATTTTTATGTAATGTGGGGATTTTGTTACATTTTTATTTTCGATGATTATGGAATTGTAATAGCAGGTCAAGCTTGGGATTAATTCAGATGTTAAAAATAGACAAAAAAACTATATGTAATTTTAGCGACACTTTTGATTCTCTAAAAGAAAAAATTGTAGGATGCGACTACTCCATTTTTTTTCAAGCTAAGACATTTACTTATTCTGAAGGAACAATTTTTTCTTTCGAAAATATGAAAGAGCTTTATCCTGATGATTTCACAAAAGGTAAATTTAATGAGATTTTTTTTGAAGATGCAGAAAACTATATAGATGATTCTGTCAATTATTTAAGTTACGATAAATTTAAACAAATAAATCTCGCAAAAGACCCTGCAAAATTTAAAAATGATTTGATAAATGAATGGCAAAACAGCTTTTGGGAAACAGCTTCTTCTTTAATTAAATTACCACCTGAATGCGTTTATAAATATGAGCCATATGACGGATTATTTACAGGTAATGCGATGTGGGGATTTTGTTATATTTTTCTCAATAACGGAAAAGGTTTATTGATAGGTGGAGGCGCTTCTGGCTAATAAAAAATAATACGACTAATCCTCGACGCTCCCGTATAGAATTAATCCTTCATTATCACTTAAAAATACAAAACAAAAATTCCAAAATGTACATGATAAAAAACAGTCTACATTATCAAGTTTATATACCTTTTTTATAGAAGATGGCATAAACGAAAATACAATTTCCCAATATTCTTTTTGATCTGATAACATTTTTTTTAGTTTATCTTTTGTTAGTTCAAATCCATCAGGGCTAAAGAGATGCGCTTCGTCATTGTCAAATCCTATACATTCATCAATTTCTTTTTTTGCATCTATAAATTTTATCAAAGAAAAATTACTATAGGCCAGGTCATCCTCAGGAAAAAGATCTTTTAAATTATCAAAGGAAAAAGTTGAATCCACTGTAAATTTAAAGGTTTCGCCTGATATAAAAGCAACATAATTGCACCCTTGTAACCTGTCTGCTAAGGGATTTAATTTATCATATAAACTTATTACCGAATCTTTTAATATTTTCATAATACTTTCTCTTTTATCTTTGAATAAAATTCATTTAAATTTGCATTTTCAGGCAAACCAGAAACTTGCCCATCCCCTATTTCAATTATTTTCCATTCGCCACTTTCGGTTTGAGCAATATCTATTGTAAAAAAGGAGCTTTGAATCTTTGAGGCAAGATCAACAAATTGCTCAAAGTTTGGCCAAGTTTCAGAGTAATCACCCTCATCCCAGTAATACATTGTTGCAAGCAATTTTCCGTTTAAGAAAAAAATTCTAAATTCTTTTGTAAGAGGCATATTGCTTTTTGGGTGAAAGCTTAAAAAAGATAATTTTAAAAATTCTCGAAAAACAACACCTTTATTTAATTCATTACCTTGCCGCTTCAAAAAATTATTAAGTACTCTTGTAACTTCATTTTCGTCTGAAGCGTTTGGAATATAGCAAGCATCAAGCCATTCATGTTTTCTTGATTTCACATAATCTTTGATAATTATGGGAGATGACCTGAATGTAGTTTTTAATTCCTCAAAAATCATATCGCGATTTTCATCTAATTGTTGCTTGGTAAACCAGATTGTTTTTGCAGTTAAATCTTTAATAATTTCATAATTTTCGGGCAAATAATGGCAATGAATATAGCTTTGCGGTGAATTTATTAATTTTATATTTTTTGAAATAAGCGCATCATACAAACTTGAATATTTTTCAGGCGTTAGCATCCAACCTCTGTACAAAGCCGTCATAAGTGTTTCTTGCGACGGTATATTTTTTATTGCTTTGACTATGTTGTTAAAGTAAATCAATTCTTCAATATTAATGAGAAAAACATCTAAACCTAATTTCTTTGCAACATTATATTCAGCTTCATAAATAGGATCAGAGCTTTTTTGGTCTATAGGATTACAACAAAATATTATTTTCATCAATTTCTCAATTTTATTTTAATCAATCTTTATAGTTCGGATTAAACCAACCCATTAAAATATCATCTTCAAAACCGCCGTTAACATTTCTAATTTTTTTTACAAATCGACCTTCATTTACAAAACCTAACTTTTTATAAAGATGCGCACTTCTGCTATTTGATTCTCTATGCACTAATTCAACTTTCAAGATATGTGGAAAATCACTTTTTATAAGTTCAAGAAATCGTGTAAAAATTGCAGTTCCTAATCCTTGCCCTTGACAAGTTGGATCAACAATAATTGTCAAATCTGCCATAACATGAGAAAACACTTTTAAAGGTGAAGCATATCCATGAAACTCAGCGACAATTTTGCCTCCATCACAAGCAACCAAAGATAAGCCACTTTCCCAAGATTTGGATAAAAAGCCTTCTACATATTCTTTAGTTATTTCGTCTTTTGTTCTTGCAAGACCACCTTCGATTGCAGCGACTCTTTTATAAAGCTCAAATATTTTTTCAATATCTTCTTTTCTAGATTTTCGTATTTCCATTTTAAGATAACCTTTCAACAATTATACCTACTAAAAAGGGCTGTATTTCTACAGCCCTAATTTTACAAAACAAAGTTTATTTAAAACTTCATAAGTTCTTTTGCCCGAGCGATCAAAGCATCAAGAGTTAAATCTGCTTCTTGCTGTCCATCTGAATGTCGCAGAGTAATTGTTTTGCTTTCTTGTTCTTTTTTACCCACAACAAACATCCATGGAATTTTGGCTAACTGTGCATCACGAACTTTCGCAGATATTTTGTCGTTTGAATCATCAAGTTCTACATAAATTCCGTTTTTGCTAAGTTGCTCAAAGATCTCTTTGCCATATGCTTGTTGATCTTGAGTAATTGTTAAAATTCGAACTTGAACCGGTGAAAGCCAAAATGGCAATTTACCTTTGTAATGTTCTAAAACAATTCCCATGAAGCGTTCAAGAGAACCATAAATTGCACGGTGAATCATAACTGGAACTTTTCTACTTTGATCAGAATCAATGTACTCTTGCTTGAAGTTTTGAGGTAAGAAGAAATCGATCTGAACCGTACCACACTGCCAATCTCTGCCCATTGCATCTTCAATCAGCATTTCAACTTTTGGACCGTAGAAAGCACCTTCACCCTCTTTGATCCTAAATTCGTAACCTTGATTTGTGAGGGCTTTTTTGAGAGCTTCTGTTGCAAAATCCCAACCTTCTTTGGTTCCGATTGATTTTTCAGGTCTTGTAGCAATCGCCATTTTCACTTTTTCAAAACCAAATTTGCCGTACAGTTTTCTTGCAAAATTTATTACGCCTTCAACTTCTTGCAGCAATTGTGCTTCTGTGCAAAATATATGTGCATCGTCCTGTGTAAAACCACGAACTCTAAACAAACCATGTAAAACTCCTGACAGCTCATGACGGTGAACAAAACCAAACTCTGCCATGCGAAGTGGTAACTCTCTGTACGAGTGCGGCTTTTCATTGTACACCATTATTCCGCCTGGACAGTTCATAGGTTTTATGCAGTTTGCTTCTTCATCAATTGTTGTAAAATACATATTATTTTTGTAATTGTCGTAATGTCCTGATATTTTCCAAAGCTTTTCATTCATGATTAATGGAGTTTTTACTTCGCTATAATCTGTACTTTGAAGATAACGGGAAAATTCGATCAATTTATTGTAAATTCGCAAACCTTTATCGTGGAAAAATGGAAAGCCTGCAGCTTCATCATGAAATGAGAACAGATCAAGTTGTTTTCCTATTTTGCGATGGTCATAAAGTTTTGCATCTTCAAGTCTTTGCAAATATTTTTCAAGATCATTTTGAGTTTCAAATGCAATACCATAAATTCGCTGCAGTGCGTCTTTGGTTTTGTCTGCGCGCCAGTAGGAACCAGAAACAGCTGTTAATTTGAAATACTTGATTTCACTCGTGGAGTTAACATGTCCACCCTTGCAAAGATCGACAAAATTTCCTTGTGTATAAATTGAGATCGGATCTTCGACATCATTTATTATTTCAAGTTTATATGGATTATCTTTGAAAAGTTTTTTTGCTTCTTCTTTTGAGATTTCTTTTCCGACAATTTTAAAATCTTGTTTTGCAAGTTCATGCATTTTTTGTTCAATAATTGGCAAATCTTCTTCGCTCAATGTTTTGTCCATTTTAAAATCGTAGAAAAAGCCTTCATCCTTGACAGGCCCGATAGTGAGTTTAGTAGTTGGATAGAGCTCTAAAACAGCTTGAGCTGCTAGATGGGCTGCGGAATGGCGAAGATTGTATAGTTTTTCATTTTCTCTTTTTTCCATATCTCTATCCTTATTTTAAAATGGTTAAACAACAAAAAATATTTTACACCTTTTTTAGTGTTTTAGATAACTCAAAAATTTTTCTACAGTTTCTTCGATGTTCAAATCTGAATTATCGATTACGACTGCATCTTTTGGAATTATTAACGGTGCCACAGAGCGTGATTGATCTCTGCCGTCGCGCTCACTCAAACTAGAATTGGCTTCTTGCAAACTTATTTTGTCGCCGGCGCTTTTGCGCAAAGCTCGAACCTCAAGCGACGCTGTCAGAAAAAATTTGTAATCAGCTCCTGGGAAAATAACCGTTCCACAATCTCTTCCATCTGCAATCACGTCATGCTCTTTTGCAATATTTCGCATAAGCGCATTTAACACATCGCGAATGGCTGGGTTCGTACTAACTTTTGACGTCAACTGATCAACAATCGGATTTTTCAACAAAGAAGTAATATCTTCTCCTTTATAAATTATTTTGGGTGATCCATTTTCATATAAATATTTTATTTCTGCCACAAAACCAAGATCTGCCAAAGTCAAACTGGAAAAAAGCTGTGGAACAATTTTAAACTTTTCAACCAAAATGTAAGCAACTGCGCGATAAAGCAAACCGGAATAGATGTAATAAAAACCAAGATTTTTTGCAATAATTTGCGCTACAGAGCTTTTGCCACTTACAGAGGGTCCATCAATCGTAATAATCATAAAAATCTCCTGCAATTTAAAAATTTTTAAAAAACTTACTTGAAATCCTAACTCTTAACAGTACGAATTTCAACTTAAACTCAGAATATTTTTAATACCCGTTTTTGTTTTACATCTATATAAAAAACTGCAAAACTATGCACTGATAAAAAATGGAAATATTAATCTCAAAATATTAAGAATTAAATGATATAAAAAAGGATTTTTATGAAAAATATAATTAAAATCGGAATGTTAGCAACATCACTAATTCCATGTTTTGTTTTAGGCGAAGCTACTACAAATTCGCCAACAAACATTAATTCAAAAAGTCAAAACCACTATGAAGATTTACAAAAGCTTGTAAAAGACATCTTAATGCATGCAGATCGAGAACCAAAAAACGAAACGGTAACTCTTTCTCTTGAAGATTATAAAAAACTAACAGGAATAGATCCTACACAAACAGGTGTCACATCCGATGTTAATCATCCCCCTTACAATATAATAACTCTACCTCTAGAAGATTTTAAAAAACAAACAGAAATCTATCTTTCAAAAGCACAATAATAAATAAAATAAGAATCCAATAATATTTAAATAACAAAGGAAATATTTATGAACAAACTACTTAAAGTCGGAGTTTTCATAGCATCATTAATCACATGTAAAGTTATTGCAACACCCCAAGAAGTCGCCGCAATAAAAGAAGAATTTGCATCAATTCAATGCGATAGAAGTATGCAAACATTTGAAAATTGGGTACATCTTTATGCTCAAATAACAAAAAAAGATGCAAATTTAACTTCAGAAGAACAAGCCCATCTTTCACATATTACAAAATCACTAAAAACCTCAATCGTTAAAGAAATAAAAGCAAATGAACCGGAACTGAAAAAAATAGCTGCTGCGCAAAACAGGCCTGATTTATTAGTTCTTTTAAAACATGACAAAAAAGCTTATGCAGCTTTTACAAAAATTGTAATGACATTAGTTTGGGCAGGAATGGGAATAACGGCTGGTTTAATAGCTGCAGCATTATGGTGCAATCCAGAAGTTGTTTCAGAGATTTTACACTGCATGTTTGGTCCCGTTGGAATATGGGTAACAATTGGAACAACTGCAGGATTAACCTACGCAATTAAAGAATATTGGCTCGAAGTAGAGTTATGGTAAAACCAAATTTTTAATCTTTTAAAGAGGCGTCCAAATTGGGCCGCCTCTTTTCTTTTATCTATTCAAATCTCAAACAAACTCAAATGTCGAAATAACTTTACAAAAACGGTATTTCAAATAATTTTTATTAAATTTACTTTGTTGAATGCAATTTTATAAAATTTGCAAAATTACACCAGAGTAAAAAAATAACTTTTATAACAAAAAGGAATTATTATGAACAGCTTGATTAAAATTATAGTTTTAGCAACATCAATGATTTCATGTAATATAATAGCAATTCCAAGAGGGAAAACTCCCCCCCGAAAAAACGAATCAATACAAATCCATATACGCCCGGAAATATGTCAATTTGATGCAGAATATAATCTACTAAAAAAAGATCAAAGCATTAATACAGCATTTTTTACCATTCTTCATGCTAAAATTTCATATTGGTGTTTCGTTAAAGAAATACCATTAACATTGGAAGAATTCGCATTTATTACAATGCTTTTAGAAAAAATTGATGAATCAATAAGTACTCGCCTACACCAGCAAGAAGTCATACGCTCTGCTGAACAATTACGTGAAAATCAATTTCAAACACAACGTTAAAATTTTTTTATTATATTTACTTCGTGAAATACAATTTTATAAAGTTTAAAAATCGCACCAAGAGAATTTTTTACTTGAAAATTATTAATTAAATATCTAAAGGAGATTAAAATGAGTTGCTGTAACGATAAAAAAGCACCTTGCTGTGGCGGTAATAAACCAGAACAAAAACATGATGACAAAATGAAACCTTGTTGCAAATGTGGAAGACCTGGCTGTAAATGTGGAGCTGGAATTTGCGACATGGATAAATCAAAAAACAAAATGCCACATCAACAACCACCTAAAAAATAAATATAAAAAAAGAACCCCGGACTAAAAATCCGGGGTTCTTTTTTATTTATTAACAATAACATCTAAACCTTCAAGTTCGATAGAACTTCTTCCTTGCCATTCATTCACAGAAACAGATCCTACAAATGAAAAACTTTTTTCTCCAATTTCACTCAATGTCTGGTACAAATCTTGACGATCAAAGAAAATTACAGGCTTAATAACGCCATCTGAAAAAACAGAAATTTTCACATGCTTATCTTTGAGAAGCTGTGGAGCTTTTAACAATGTAACATTTTTAATGAAAAAAACAGGTTGTACATTTTGATTACCAAAAGGTTCGAGCATAACAAGATCTTCCACTAATTTACTGTTTACATCTGATAGTGACAGCTCTGCATCCACCTCAACTTTTTGCATCAAATCATAAGGCGTCAACTCTTTTGTGATTTTTTCTTCAAGTCGCTCTTTTAGTTTTGGTAAATTTTCATGTTTTAATGAAAGTCCAGCTGCACAAGAATGCCCACCAAAAGTAAGTAATAAATCTTCATTTTCTTTTAAACATTCGAAAACATTAAACGCTGGAATTGATCTACATGAACCTTTTAAAATCCCATTTTCTACCATGTGAAATAAAAATGCTGGACGGCCAAAACTGTGCATTAGTCTTCCCGCAACAAGTCCAATAACTCCAGCAGGCCAACTCATAGCACTTGCGATTATCACATTTTCTTTTTGCAAATCAATCTTTTTTTGATTAATTGCACAAACAATTTCTTCATAAATTTCACGTTCAATTTTTTTGCGCGCTTCATTCATCTCGAAAAGCGTTTTTCCGATTTGATCTACTTCATCTTTGTCAGAGCTGATCAAAAATTTAACAGCATCACGTGGATCGGATAATCTGCCAAGCGCGTTAAGTTGCGGTGCTATTTTGAAACCAATATCAAGAGAATTAAACCTACTTTTTTCAAGTTTGCTATTTAGCGCAAGAACATTTATCGCATAACTTCTTTTTTGATTAATTTTTGCAAGACCAAACTGCACCCAAAATCGGTTTTCACCGGTCAAAGGCATAACATCTGCAACGGTACTTAACATCAAAAGTTCATATGCTTTAGGCGGAAGCTGCAAACTACGTCTTTCATAAATCAAACTTAAAAGTTTAAAAACGACTCCGGCGCCAGAAAGTTTTTTGTAAGGATAAAGACAATCTGATTGATTTGGATCAACAATCGCTAATGCTTTTGGCAAAATTTCATGAGGCAAATGGTGATCGGTAATTATCAAATCTATTTTTTGTTTAGCGGCTTCTTTTGCAGCATCGAATGCTGTGATGCCATTATCAACAGTAATTATCAATTTAAAACCGGCAGCCGCTGCATTTTTAACAACTTTTTTCGAAAGACCATAACCATCGATTGCGCGATTAGGTAAATGAAAATTTATTTTCGCACCAAGCGGTAAAAGACTGCTCATAAATAATGCAGTTGCCGTTATACCATCTACATCATAATCGCCAAAGACTAAAATTTTTTCTTGATTTGTTATCGCTTGCAAAATTCGCTCAACTGCAACATCTGCACTTTTGAGCAATAGCGGAGAATGTGTATCTTTTTCAAAAGAGCTAAAAAGAAATGATCGAATTTGTTCTTCTTGCGTAAATCCCCGATTATACAAAACCTGTGCGATAGGAATCGAAATATTAAATTTGTTTGCAATCTCTACAACGCGCGAAAAATCACTTTTTTTTAGCTGCAATAAAAATTTTTGCCCCCAGATGCAATCCACACCTGAAGGCAAAAATTTTTCTATTTCTTTTGCAGATCTTTGATGTTTATTTTTCACCGCTTTTATTCTTTAATATTTTTCATCGCTGGAAATAGAATGACATCTTTGATAGATGAAGTATCTGTTAGAAACATTGTAAGCCTATCGATTCCAAGACCGACACCAGCTGTTGGAGGTAAACCATACTCAATAGCTTTTACAAAATCTGCATCATAAGCATGAAAACGTTCTTGATCAGCATCTGTTAGTTGCTTCTTAAATCTACTTGCCTGATCAATCGGATCATTTAACTCTGAATAACCATTTGCTGCTTCCATACCACCTATAAATAATTCAAAACGAGCAGCACTAAACGGATCTTTAGGATCGCGTTTTGCAAGTGGTGAAATTTCAACTGGATACTCTGTAATAAATGTAGGTTGAATTAGTTTACGTTCAACACATTCTCCAAAGAGAATAGATAATTTCTCTCCATAACTAACATCATTTTTGGGAACATCAATATGATTATCTTTAAGCACCTTATCAATATTTTCAGGAGATATTTCAGATTTGCTAAAGCCACCGATTTGTAAAATAGAATCTACCATTGTAAGTCTTACGAAAGGCTTCCCAAAATCAAGTTCATTTTCATTAAACATCAATATTGAACTGCTAAAATTTTCATTAATCACACGCTTGATCATTTTTTCTGTAAAATCCATTCCATCTTTGTAATTTCCATATGCCATATAAAACTCTAGCATTGTAAATTCTGGATTATGCCTTGTAGAAACACCCTCATTTCTAAAATTTCTGTTAATCTCAAAAACTCTATCAAGACCACCAACAACTAATTTCTTCAAATAGAGCTCTGGTGCAATTCGTAAAAATAGATCCATATCATAAGCATTATGATGTGTAACAAATGGCTTTGCAGTTGCTCCACCAGCGATCGGATGTAACATTGGTGTTTCAACTTCCAAAAATCCATTATCAAGTAAAAATTTACGAATAGACTGAGTAATTTCTGAACGTTTTATAAATTTTTCGCGGCTTTGAGGATTGGAAATCAAATCAAGATAACGTTGACGATAACGTTGCTCCAAATCTGTAAGACCATGAAATTTTTCAGGAAGCGGATGCAAACATTTGCTTTGCATTTCTATAGCATCAACACGAAGCGTAATTTCACCCATTTTAGTTCTAAAAAGAGTTCCGCTACACCACATCAAATCACCGATGTCGAAAAACTTTTTAAAAATTTCAAAATTTGCATCACCCAAAATATCTTGTTTAATATAAAGCTGAATTTTGCCAGATCTATCTTGTAAATCTGCAAATATCGTTTTACCGTGCTCACGAACGAGCATTAATCGACCCGCGATGGAATACTTTTTAGAAGCATCAAGATCTTGCTCGAATAAACTTTTGATAGACGCACAACTCTCAGATGGAGACTTGAATTCACTTGGCCAAGGCTCAATACCCTGTTCTCTCATCGCCTTAACTTTTTCACAGCGAACCAAATGTTCATTTGCCGCAGAAATCGGATTTTGCTGCAAATCTTTTTCCATTTTTTCCATGATAATCCTCAAAAAAGGTTAAGAATTGTAAAACAAAAATTTTAACATCTGGTTAGTATAAAATCTGCTTTGGAAAAAAGCAAAATAAGGATTTTTAACAAAAATAAAACCCCAGCGATTGCGACCGGGGTTTTATTTTTGTTCGATTATTTTTTAGGAAGAGGCGGAGGTGGTGGAGGCGGAGGAGTTACGCCTGGAGTTGGAGTTTTGGATGGCACAGAAGGTGATTGTCCTGAAGATGTTTCCGGTGCAATAGACGCAGCAATAACCCCTAATTGCTCAGCAACACCTTTCAAGTATTTTATCAACGCATTATCAGGTTGCGTCGAAATAATTAATTCCAACTTGGCTTTTGCATCTTTATAATTTTTTGTCTGCAACGCGCTAACTACAGAATCCAATTTACTAACCCATTTAGAGTAAGCATCTCTATTTTGCTTTCTTGGAAAATCAGAAAGAAAAAAATTCCCTCCACCATCATTTAAATCTTCCAGATTTTTATTAATCTCATCTATGGAAAGCACAAGTTTCTTCTTATAAAAACTAGAAATTAAATCCAGCAATTCTACAATAACTCCACCTAAATTACCTTTTTTATTATCAGCAGGGGCAACTATTGCAGGAGAAACTGCATCCGCAACCGACAAGCCAAGAGCTTTTAGATGCTCAATCATATTTTTCTTAACAGCTTCTTTTTCAGCTTGATCTTTAACTGTAGCTGCTTTTTGAACATCTATGATCAAACTACCCATTTTGCCTTTAAATTTACCATTCGAATCAAGCTTTAAACCTCTTATCGAATATTTATATTTCTGTAAATTTATAATATTTGAAGCTACTTTTTTATCATCACGTTCTTCATCTTTTGTTAATGTAAATTGAACATTACTTGGGATTTCACCTTTATCTAACGCAGAAAACGCTAGTGTTAATAAAGCCGACAAATCAGGAATGTTTGTTACGCTATCAAAACCACTAAGCTTTCCTCTGTATTTAGTATTAAATGCATCAAATATTTTGAAAATAACACCATGTGCACCTATCAGATTATAAAATTGCAACTTTTGTTCTTCTTTGATTTCATCAACTAATTTCAATAAAACAAACGCTTGCAAAGCATCTTCATAAGTTGCATATTTTCCAACTAGCTGGTTTTTCAAATCTTTACCGGTCAAACTTTTTAAGCTGCTAACAAAATCTTCTGCTGTTTTTGAATCTCTAAATAATGCAGCAACTTTAAAACCTTTAAGTTTTTCATCTATGATTAAATCTAATAATTTAGTAAGAGCTGGTTTTTCCGCATCTTTTATAGGTGCTAAAGCAGCTAATAAACTTTCAAGATCGGTCTTAAACATCTCTTTTTGTTCTGGCAATATGCTTTCATTTAATTTTTTGATTACAGCTGCTATTTTATCAGACAAATTAATATTTTGACGTTTAGCAATAGCATCTAAATTATTTAAAAATTTTATCGCACTAACCAAATTATTATTTTTTGCAAAATCAGCAATAATATTTCCTAAAGCAGCTGCTTCCGATTTTTGTTTACTTTCTCTAAATTGTTTAATTTTATTTTTTAGTATGTTTTGAACAACTTGAAGTTGCGCTGTTTTACCTGGAGCAAATAATCCTTCAGAGCTATCAAAATAAATTCTATCCATTGAAGGTTTTATTTGTTTTAAAAAAGATTCTGCCGCTTTATCATCGCTTAAACCATCCTTATCAGCCTTTTCAACAATTTTTTTAATTTTTTCATCACTTAAAAAATTAAAAAGGCTAGTAAATTGCATCTTTGGTTCATCCTCAAATAAACCTTTTACGGAATAAAATTTAGGATTATTTTTTAGACCTTCTAAATTTTTTTTCCAGTCCTCAACAGTAGTTACCCCCTCAACCGTAGCATTAAGAGCTTCATCTGAAGTTTCCTGCTGGCTTACAGAAAGAATTTGTATTAATTCATCTCTTGTTTTACTTCGCGCAAAGGCAAGAATTGCGTTCCTAAAAATTTTATCTATATTTTGTACAATTCCATCTAATTCTGCTTTATGCTCATCCTTAAAAAATAAAATTTCTTTTATTTTTTGCAAAACATCATTTTTGAATTTTTCTAAAAACTTTGCCAATTTTGCATCAGAAACAAAAGATTTTAAACCTTCCTCTAAATTTTTATCTTTAACAAAATTTTTCAAATATTCTACTAATTTTCCAGAATCTTTCCCTTTAATTGAAATTGAAATTTTAGAAAGATCAATATCTGTATTTTTAAATATTGCTTCAAATTGTTTTATAACTTCATTATCAGCTGATCTTTTTTCTGCATCTGTTAATTCAGATTTGACTGGACCTGGAGTAGGGGCAATAGGCGTCGGTGCAGGAGCTGGCTTAGATCCCGGAGCAACTGGTGGCACAGGAGGAGGCGGCGGAGTTCCTCCTTTAGGTGGAGATGGTGGAGTAGGCACTATGCCACGACTTTGCATATTGACATATATTTTAGAAATCAAATTAAGCGTGTCTTCACTTGGAGAAGCAGAAGCTCTTGCTATATTTTTTGCAAGCGTATTTGTATCTATTGTTGCGTTTGGATTACCAGCCAAATCTTTTAAATATTTTGTCGCCTCTTGCAATGTCACACCATAAGACCTATCTAAATCAACGGTGCTTGTTTGACTTTTAGATGAAGGTTCAAGTTTTTCATTAGCTTTGGCGACAAGTGTAATTTCTTCTCTGCTAAGACCGGAAGATTTTACATCCGTCAATATTCGCGTCATATAGCTTTCTACTTCTGTAGGCTTAAGTGTCATTTTGCCTGATATAAAATCTTGTAATTTTGCAATAGCCTCTTGTCTTGTCACTCCATAAATTTTAGTTAATTGTTCAGCAGAAGTTACTGTTGGTTGAGGTTGCGTTGAAGTTCCTCCACCGGTAACAATCACACGCGCTTCCAATTGTGAAAAAAAAATAAAAAATAAAACACTTATTTTTTTCATCAAAAACTCCCTTTATAAAATTTAAATCGCAAAAAATAACTGTAAAAATAAACCCCATTTTGCAAGTACATTATTGTTAGGAGCAAATTCATAATTTGCTCCTAAATCTACCGCTACGGGATAATCTTTCCACTTTCCACTCAAATCAACAGCAGCAAAAATTTTATGCGAACATGCCGATTGATGCCTTGCAGAATTTAGATTTAAATTGCTTGCCGGAATAGCATTAAATCCTTCAGCAGAAGTGGCTCTCGGGGTTGCAATAGTAGCAGAAGACTGAATATTTGCGGATGTTGCACTAGCAATTCCTATATTTTCGCTCCATGGATTTCGTAGAGAAATTTTTTCACATTCTCTTGCCCAAAAGTTATATCCCGTTTCAAAATTAAAAGATTTATGTTTGTAGTGAATAGCTGCAAGGAAATTTGTGGTAGAACGAGGTGTAATATTCATCTCTTTTGTAAAATAATTAATTCCAGAAACAACCACACCTGGAGTTAATTGATCAAAAACAAGTAAATATCTACTCCAAGGACCATTTGAAATTAAGTCAAAAGAACGAAGTTCTGTTGACTTAAAAAGATAATGATAATCTAAATTCCCAAGAATATTTAATTGATTTTCACTATCTTTAAAAAAATTTAAATCTCCATGAACACCACATCCAAGTCCAAGATGGCATGCATTACCAATCAATGGTTCAAATATATATTCACATTTTGGTTTATAACCAGTTGGAATTATTAAACTTCCATAAAAAGAAAAAAGCTTCTCTTCTTTTTGTATAAAATCATAACCAAATTTGAAATCTATATCTGCAAGACCTGCTAATCGCTGTGTTCCTTTGTTTATTTTTCCATATTTCAAAAATAGGCTGTTATTTAAAGCACCTGCAGCATTTGTATTCGCATCAGAAGTTGTATTGGTTTTATACTGCTGATTTAAAACATCATACTCTCTCAGATTTGCATTTGTCTTAATTTCAACAAATGGTAAATTTGCACTAACCCACAGCCGCTTGTTAACAAAGTCTAGCTCCTTACGCAATTTGGTATAAACTCCACATTGCCTAAAGACTGGACTAAGTCTAATTTTAGATTCAAAAGTATCCCCAAAAGAACTACTCTCGATTTTCAACCAATCTGCAGAAATATCAGGTGTTCCAGAAGCACCTGCATCTTTTATAGCTAAACTCTTCTTATAATCTGGGAAAAAATATTGTTTAATATCAGACTTATTTGTGGATTGTTCATAAAAAAAATTGTTATCAATTTGGAAATCAACTTTAGATTTCAGAGTATGCGATCGGTGTAAACTCATACTCTTTTCAAGAACATTATCTTGCAATATTGGACGTGGCTTAAAAAAAGTTTTGGATGTTGCACTATGCAAATTAATAGTGCAAATCAAACTTGCTATAACAACTCTTAAAACATATTTATTCATATATATATCCTCATTAATTTTGTTAAACAATGAGAAATATAAAAAAATAATAATTAAGAAATCAACACAATATTAGATTTAAACATTTCCATGCGTATTAAGTACTAGAATAAAATCGTTAAACAAAAAGATAACTGTCGCTATGATCGAAGCAAGACGAAAAAAAACACCTAACAATCGAAAATTGATGTTTCTTTTTTTAGTACTGTTTTCCAAAATAATGCCATAAAAAGTTGCAATAAATGATGTTAAAATTACCGGCCAATAATAACCTAAATCTGTAAGCACACTATAAAGCGATTGCGTTGTAGCAGTTCTAAAATACATAAATGGAAAAATATGATAACTGATAAAATTACCCAAAATAGCAAGAGTCCAAGTAACAGCAGGTGGATATAACATTTTTTTAGAAGTAATAAATTCATATGGTATTTTTATAACTACATTTCCAGTTGCAAAAGGAAGACAAAGCACAAAAAAAGTCCATGCTAAAAAAGTAGTATGAAATGCGCTAGTCCAACCATAATTTGCAGCCAAATCTCTTGAATAAACCAAGATAAGAAGGCCTACAAAAATAACTTTTTGAATTTTTAAAAGTAAATTTTTCATTTTTTGATCCCGCGCCAAATATTTTAAATTAAATTTGGTGGAGCTAACCGGGATCGAACCGGTGACCTCATGAATGCCATTCATGCGCTCTACCAACTGAGCTATAACCCCTAACTTTTAAAGATATTCTATAAAGCTATCAAAAATATCAAGAATTTTTTTATCTTTATAAAATAAAAGTTATTATACAAAACTTTTTAATTGGAGAATAGTATGATTTCAAATAAAAAATATAAACGTTCCATTTTCATTTTTCACCGAAATTTTCGCCTTGATGATAACCTTGGTTTGTTAAATGCCGCAAATTTAAGCTCCGAAATAATACTTATATTTATATTTACCCCAAATCAAATTGAAAAACAAAACAAATTTAAATCAGAGCGAGCAACAAAATTCATGATCGAATGCTTACAAGATTTAAAAGATCAAACAAAAAAAATTGGCGGCAAAATTTATACGTTTTATGGAGAAAACAAAAAAATAATTACGAATTTAATAAAAGAAGAAAAAATAGAAGCAGTTTTTTCAAACAAAGATTATACACCTTTTGCACGAAATAGAGATGATCAAATAATACAACTATCTAAAAAATTAAATTTTGATTTTCAAACAATTGATGATTCACTTTTAAATAATCCAGAAAGTATAAAAAGCAAAGATGGTAAAATTTTTAAACGATTTAGTTTTTACTATAAAAATGCATCAATCCTTCCGCCTCCCCTACCAACTCGACTTGAACAAGAACTTAAAAAATCAAAATGCAATTTTTTCAACAAAAAACTTAAATCAAATAAGTTTGAAATAAACGAAAAAGATTTTTCAAAATTTTATTTCTACAAAGAAAATCTAATCATAAAAAGCGGTAGACACGAAGGATTAAATATTTTAAAAAACTTAGATAAAA
Organism: Candidatus Dependentiae bacterium; assembly: GCA_003511165.1. NCBI lineage: Bacteria > Candidatus Babelota bacterium. The sequence continues at coordinate 62,598 of DOJW01000002.1, read as the reverse complement.
ATTTCTCAAATTACGCAGACACTATAAAAAATATTTCTAAACATAAAACAACAATGTTATCCGCTTATATAAAATTTGGAGTTATTTCAATACGTGAAGTTTTTTATGCGGCTAAAAAAATAAAAAATCTAAAAAGTCGTGAAAGTCTTATTCGTCAACTTTATTGGCATGATTTCTTTTATTACATTGCATACCATTTCCCTTTTGTTTTTGGCAAAAATTTAACACCTACAATCTGGTGGGATAAAGAAGTAGCAGCAAAATCAAAATCTCAAACTAGTAAAACATTAAATTTATGGAGAAATGGCGAAACAGGATTTCCTATAATTGATAGCACAATGCGAGAGTTGAAACAAACAGGATACATTTCAAATAAACTTCGACTAATTGTTGCAAATTTTTTAACACAAATTCTTCTCATCGACTGGAGAGAAGGCGAAAAATATTTTGCACAAAATTTGATCGATTATGATCCAGCAATAAACAATGGTAACTGGCAATGGACAGCAGGAGTCGGAACAGATTATTACAAACACAGAATATTTAATCCCTGGACGCAACAAAAAAAATTGGATCCAAAATGCGAATATATCAAAAAATGGATTCCAGAAATTAAAAGTATCGAAAATAAAGATTTACATAACTGGTATAAAAATTGGAATCAATATAAAAACATAAAATATCCAAGACCTATCATAAATTTTTAAATAAATTTAAATTTATCTCTCAAAAAATTAAGAGCGATATTTTTTACACATCGCTCTTTTTAGTTTTTATAAGATATTTACAACGCTTATTTCAAACCATCTTGCAAATGCTTGATATTTTTATTTTCATCAACAGTCCAGATATCATAAACACCTTTGCCTAATAAATCACAAACCGCAGCGGCAACAAAACCACTTTTGTTTGCAAATGTTTGAGAAAGTGCTTCTTTAGGCGCTTTTGCTTTTCCTACAAAATATGTCATATTTTCTTGCCCATCACTGTTAAAACCATATGTGTAATAGAAATTTTTATCTTTGCCCTCTTGATATCCAGCAGGTTGCCAATTCAAACCGCCCTCTCCATTCAAATTTGTAGAATATTCTCCATTTTCAGAAAAATATATCTGCTCTGCTGTATAAAGAGCTGTAAGATTTGCAGCAACTTCAACCTGTTTTGCTTTTGCAAGATATTTAAAATAATTTGGAACCGCAATCGCAGTAAGAACTGCGATAATACCTATAACAACCAAAAGTTCAATCAATGAAAATGCTTTCTTTGACTGCAACCCTGCATTGTAATATCTCATAACTACTCTCCTTTTTCCGACAAAATTATGAGAAAATTTTAAAATCGTTCCTACAGATACTAAATGATAATTTTTTTATAAATCAATACTTTGAGAAATTGTTTTTTATTTATTTATTTTTTATTTGCAAAATAATTACAAAAATAAAGCAAGATAAAACTAGCTAAAACTCCGACTAGAAGAGGAATGAAAATCGCAATAAATTTTCCATATTTTATTAAAATACCAGATAAAAAATATGATAGTAAAGTTGTAACAAATAATGGAATCAAATACACAGTCTGTGTTTTCACATGATCCAAGTGGTATGATTTGGTTGCACCAGATGCTAACACAGTAGTATCTGCAAGCGGTGAAATATGGTCTCCAATAATTGATCCCGAAATAATAGAACCAATAATTGGATATAAAATTAAAATATTATTTATATCAACAGGAGTATGATAATGAAGAAACTGTGGGATCATAGGAACAACCATAGGTATCAAAATTGCAATCGCACCCCACGAAGAACCCATAACAAAAGAACATAAAGTTGCTAAAACAAATAATATTGGCGGTAAAAAATTTACATTAACTCTACCGACCAAAAGCTGTGATAGATAGCCACCAACGCAAAGATCATTTTTTAACATATCACTAAAAGTCCATGCCAAAATCAAAATCAAAATTGGAGCTTGCATCATTTGGACGCCATCCCAAATGATAAATAAAATTTGTTTAAACTTTATTTTTTTTAAAAATATAAAATAAACGGCACTCAACAACATTGTAAGCATGCTGCTATAAAACAGTACAACATAAATATTTGCTTGTTTTAACGCTTCAATAAAATAATTTTTACCACCCAAAATATAAAAATCTCCAGAATAAAAAATTCCAAAAACTACAAACAACACCAAAATAAGCATTGGCAAAATAAAATCAAATATCGAACCATTTTTATTTTCTAAATGTTTAACATGCGATTCATCAAGAGCTTTTTTTCCCCCATATAAATTTCCTGTTTTTAGAGCAATCTCCTCCTGCCTACCCATTGGCCCAAAAGAAATATTTTGCGAAATAATATAAAACACAGATAAAAGAACAATCACGGGATAAAAATAAAAAAGAATAGAGTTTAAATAAACCCAAAAAGAATCGCTTGATATTATAGTTGCGCTAGTTATTTTATCCGAGATTCCAGCTTTTTGCAGAGAAGAATCGATCGCAGCAAACCAAACAGAAATAGGAATCAATGCACAAATTGGTGCTGCTATAACATCTACAATGAATGCAAGTTTTACGCGTGGAAGTTTTAATCTATCAAAAATAGAAGTCATAACAGAACCTGTCGTCAAACAACTAAAATAATCGTCTATTCCCAAAAGCACTGATAAACCTACAGCTCCATATTGTGCTTTTTTAGCATCTTTAAATTTTTTACTTACAAAATTGGTATATGCATAAATACCGCCGCTATGCTTTATAAGCGAAATTATTATTCCCAAAATAAACAAAAAAAGAATAATAAATAAATTTTTATTTTCTAAAAAAGTTTGCCACGAAAAAATAGAATCTAATTCTGTAGAATAAATAAATTTTTGAGGAATAATTGCGATAGTTTTATAAATTGAAAAATTATTGATTATCGCAGAGGCAGAAAATATTCCGATGAAAAGTGAAAGTAATGGACGATGAGTGAGAAAGGTAAAAAAAATAGCAAGTAAAGGCGGAATTAAAATGATCCAACTCTGTATACCAATCTCCATCTTCCCCCACCTTTACCCACTAAATAAAATTTATTTTTTACTTTCTTCTTTTGCAGCATTACTTACTAAATAACTGCTGACCGCTTCAAGCTGTCTTAATTGAAGATTAAATCCATGATCATACTGAGAGAAAAGAATTGATAAATCTTTTTTTCTTTTTCTAATAAAATTTTTCAAAGATTTTGAAATATTTGCTACATGCTCATGAAATGTCAATTTTGAATTTTTATCAACTTTGATCTCTGCTGGATGATCTGCTCCCAAAAACTTTGTATAGTAATTGATGTAAAAATTTATTTCTTCGATATAAAACTGTGACAAAGTATTATATTTCAAAAAGCTTTCATTAAACTTATGAAATGCTTCATCGTTTATTTTTACAGAAGAATCGATTTTTAATTTTTCAATCAAATTTCTTATTTTATCGCATTTGTCGATAACTTGTTGATGACCTTTTCCTAAATCGTTTTTTGCAGCCTCTAGATCTTTGATTGTACTTGCAAGTTGATTTTTCAAATCTAAAGTCAATTCTACAAAAGGAATCGATTTTAAATTCTTTTCATTTTCACCATGTTTGCAATTTTCATCACAAACGTGATCAGATGGAGTTAAAGATGGTTGAGTTTGATCTAATAAGGTATCGTTATTATTTGTTAATTCCATAAAAGCTCTCTGTTAAAAATTAAATTTTAGAAACAAATTTTTGAATGCTGTTTATTTTAAAGAGTTATTCGAAAAATATCAAAATATTATCTAAAAATCGCTATTAAATTTATTTAAAAACATAAACTAATTCATCCTTCTTACCCAAATAAAGCTCCTGCCTCGCTGCTCGTTCAAGATAAAAAGAATCATTTTCAAAATTGAAAATATCTTTTTTAAGTTGTTGATTTTCACATATCAATTTAGATTTTGTAAATTGCGCCATAGCAACTTCCTTGCGCAATTTCAGATATGAAAAAAAACTATTTTTACCAAAAAATATCATCCCTAAAAAATAGACTCCAAGGGCGGATATAACAAAAACTTTTAAATAATTTTTTGTTAATTTCAATTTACTACTCCATTCAAAAAACTACTTCTTTACTACTTCACCTAATTTTTCCAAATTTATTCTTTGCCAATATCACGATGGCAAGCAACGAAACGTACTCCATCCCAATTTTGCTTACTTAATTGCTCTACAAAAGCAACAGAGCGATGTTTACCACCGGTACAGCCGATTGAAACATTAACAAAAAATCGCCCTTCTTCGTAATATTTTTTAAGCGAATACTGCAAAAAATCTTGTAATTTCTGCATATACTCAGTCGTTACTGGATAGTCAAAAATATATTGTTGAACTTTTTCGTCTCTTCCATCAAGCGGTTTTAATAATGGAACAAAATATGGATTTGGCAAAAATCGCAAATCATAAACCAAATTGCTATCAGAAGGCACACCATATTTAAATCCGAATGAAATTAAATTTACATGCATCTGTTTTAGCTGCTTTTCTAAAAATGAATTACGTACCCAATTGCGCAATTCATGAATATTGAAATTATCTGTATCCAAAATAACATCCGCTATTTCCATGAGTGGAGATAACAACAATTTTTCTTCAGCTATTGCATCCGTAACAGATTTATCATGTCCAAGAGGATGGATTCTTCGAGTCTCCTGAAAACGTCTAATCAAAGTTTCATCGCTTGATTTTAAAAAGATTATTCGAAGTTGGTACATTCCTTCAGCTTCTAATTTTTTTATTCTTTTAAAATCTTCCATCAAATCGTTAAAAAACTTTTTTTCTCGAGAATCAATACCAAGAGCTATTTTTAAAAGATCATTTTGAGAATGAAAAGCAAATTGCAAAAATTGAGAAATAAGAGGAACGGGAAGATTATCAACACAATAAAAACCAAAATCTTCAAAAGCTCGCATAACAACATTTTTACCGGCGCCAGAAAGCCCCGTAACTATCAAAACTTGTCTTGTAAATTTTTTCTCAAAACTATCTATCATATAATTCATATCTATTCCTAAACAACCCTCATGGGAAACAATGAGGAAATTTACTTGCCACCGAAAGCTTTGAACATTTCATATCAAAAGGCCAAATAGCTCCAAAATAAAGTGGATAAAGCTGCGGTATAAATGATCTTACAACAAAAACTCCACTTTTTTCAAATACCTTAGGAGTAGTATCCACTAAATACCAATTAAAACCCTGTTTTTTCACTTTAACTTTCAATTCATCAAAGTTTTTGGGCCCATCACATTTAACATTTTCTTGACTCTTTGAATTTAAAATAACTTTTAAAAACTTTAAATGTGGCAAAACTTCTGGATGCTGATAAAAATAAAAATGATCTTCTGGGATATCAAATTTTTTAAAACTTTCTAAATCAATTCCTTTTTCAAGCCATTTTGGATCTTTTTGAAATCGTGCAATAAAGTTTAAAATACCTATTTTAAGCTCGCTAAATGCTTTCGTTTTTGCTGATTCGAGATCAAAATCTGCGGATGCCCCAACAATTATTGCCGGATATCCATCCTTTTGAGAAGAGGATAAATAAGCTAAAACTACAGGAACATTGAGTGGGGATGATAAAAGTAGAAATTTTATATAAGTTTCAACATTTAAATTGTCTTTAATAAAATTAACAATCAGATCCATCTCTTTTTGTAGCTTTTTTGCCACTTTCAAAACGATACAGTTTTCAGGTTTACTCCACCAGCGAATAAATGCATCTCGCTCGACAAGCTCCAAAACTGATTTTTCTGCAGCTTTTTCAAAATTTGAATGTGCCGCAAATCCATTACTTGTAGAAGAAATTGCACATTTATTTAAATCAAGTCTATTTGCCGTCAAAAATTTTTCACTATTAAAAATTGTTTGTAAAGGAATTAAAACAGCCTTTTCCGCAGTAACATCAATCGCTATAGTCGTATATTTTTCAAGATCATTTTCAAATTTTTTATCTACTAACTCTTTTTTAAATTGTTTTTTAAAATCACCCATAGATGCAAAATGCAAATCTTTTTCATCTTTATAAGATATAAAAATTGGCGAATTTAAAGATAAATTGCGCAAAGCATATCGCTCTACAAACTCCATCACAGCTTTTATAGCCGCAATCTTTTCATCTTTATCATGTCCACCACAAAGCATCATACTATCTTGCTGTGATTTGGCAGGTAAAACAGCAAGCAAAGTTGATAAATAACTATCCTTTAAAAAATCATTTTCTAAACCACTTCCACAAAAGGTCGCAAATAACAGACTATAAGGAGAACTTTTTGCTAAATATTTTTTTTTGAAAACTTCTAAATCAAATTGAGTTTCTTTTTGAGACAATTTTTGGCTAAAATTTTGCAAAGCACGTTTTGCATATTTTGGATATATCTTGTTTTGCAGATTTAAAATTTCTCTTTTGCTACACACACTACAAAAGTCTAAAACTACATCTTTCACTTTATCGATTTGCTTTGTATGCAAATCCAATATTGTCCAATATTTATCGCTAATTTTGTAACTTTGGAAAAATTCTAAAACTTTTTTCAAAACTTCTGCATCAATTTTTTTGCATAACTTTTTTTTGATTTTAATGTTTGGGTTTAAAAATGATTTTTTATTTTTTGAAAAGAAATAAATTTGATCAAAGCAGCAGCTACAAAACTTATTTTTCCCCTTCTTTAACCAAACCTGATCGCAATCACAAATAACAGATATCTCGTTTGGAATCATTTTGCCGCGAATCTTGAAATAATTATTTTGAAATCTTTCTAGAAGATATGAGTTTCTGTTAAAGTTAACTTTTAAGTTTTGCATAGTTAAAAACCAATTAAACAAAAAGGAAAGTGTATGAAGAAAATAAGAATTATTTTATATATTGCCGCAATTTTACTTTTACTGCAAAAAAATACCGTTTTTGCCCGAAACTTAACACAAAGTAGCGATTCGATAAAACTTAATTTATCAAAAAACAAGCTTGATAAAGACACAATTTTAAAAGAAACAGAACCAAAAACGCCACAAAATATTATTCTCCAAAAAGTTTCAATAAATAATGCTAAATTGCCTAAAATTCTATCTCAAAATAATAAACTTTTAGCAAATCAATCTAAAGCTAAACAACCTCAAACCGATAATAATAGCGAAATTTATCAAGGCCTACGGATGACAAGTGAAATCGTAGGAATTATTGAACGTAAAGCATTCCGAAAACCGCAGTTTCTTCCCTTTTTTGAAGAATGTTTCAAATCAGGAGTCCCTTACTGTGACCCACATTCTTCATTTTTTACAAAAAAAAGCTATGGCGAAATCATGGACTCCACGTCAGGTGAATTTAGTGGAATCGGTGTTAGCACAATCAGCAAAGATATTAGTGATGACTGGATTATAGTTACCGATGTTATCGAAGGTAAACCTGCCGACAAAGCAGGGATAAAACCTGGGGATAAAATAGTAGAAGTCGATGGTGAAAAATTAAAAGGATTATCATCTGACGAAGTAATTGCAAAATTAAAAGGACCTCAAGGATCTAGCGTCAAAGTTAAAGTAATTCGCAATAATAAATTAATGGAAAAAGATTTCGAGATAAAAAGAAATATAATCAAAAACGAAGTAGCAACCTGCTACCATTTCAAAAATTCAAATATATTTTATATTTCCTTGCGATTATTCTCTGAGAACGCTGCAGAAAATAGCACTAAATTCCTAAAAAAAGCTGCTGCATCCGGATGCAACGGAATAATTTTTGATTTAAGGAAAAATCCAGGTGGTATTTTAGAAGTTGCTGTCGACATGGCCGGACTTTTTGTAAAAAAAGATTCACTTGTCGTAGCAACCAAAGATCGTGACGGCGTAGTAACAGGGGAATACAAAACCTCATCCAATCCTGTTTACAAAACCTCTATTCCACTATTTATTTTGATCGACAATTTCTCAGCATCAGCATCCGAAATTTTGGCAGGAGCTCTAAAACATTATTCCGAAGAATATACACAAGAAAAAGACAAATCGTATCCATTGATGGTCTTTTTGCTAGGCACCCAAACTTTTGGTAAAGGTTCAGTTCAAGAAGTTATTCCTATAAGCAATGGTTGCGCTATCAAACTTACGACAATGCTCTATTACCTTCCCGATGGTACATCGATACAAGCAAAAGGAATCGAGCCCGATTTTCTTGTAAAATCAAAAATAATTTCTGAAGAAGAGTCCAAATGGTTCACAGCTTTTTACGGCAGTGAAAGCTCACTTAAAAATTATATAACACAGCAAGAAGCATCGGGTAAAAAAGAAACTGTTGCAAAAAAGGAAAAAGAGAAAGAAAAAGATGAGAAAGATCTTTCTTGGGAAGAAAAATTTAGAAAAGCAATGCAAAATGACACCCAGATAAAAACAGCGATAAATATGATAAATATTTTAGCTTTAGCAAATAAAATAGAACCACAGAAAATTTCCACAAGAAAAGACGCTATAAAATATATAAAAGAACATTTCTTGACAGATGATGAAATCGATATAAAAAAAGTAAAAGATTAGTTTGATTTTTGAATTATTGTAGGTATAATTACTTCATTAAATAAATTCTTTTATTGAAATATCTTGGTGGGCGTAGCTCAGTTGGTAGAGCGCCAGATTGTGGTTCTGGTGGCCGTGGGTTCGAGTCCCATCGCCCACCCCAAAAGAATCAAACGCTTATGTCGGGGCGTGGCGCAGTTGGTAGCGCACTCGCTTTGGGAGCGAGGGGTCGCCAGTTCGAGTCTGGCCGCCCCGACCATTTTTTCTTCATTATTTTAAATCTAGTGCCCGTAGCTCAGCTGGATAGAGCAACGGATTTCTAATCCGTAGGTCACAGGTTCGAGTCCTGTCGGGCACACCAGTCTTCGCTAAAGCTTTAGCTGGCAAGGCCAGTCATACTAAGAAATTAATTATAACTCTGACAGCAAAAATAAAGCGAAAGCTGTCCGCCGAAGCATAAGGCGAAAATCGTGGAACTTTTATGAAAAAAGAAATTTTTTATGCTACATCAAATCCCGGAAAATTCGATGAAGTTAACCGTTTTCTAAAATCTCATGTTTCTTCTTCGATAAATCTAAAACAATTCGATGGCGATCTTTTTGAACACCAAACAACAGATGCAAAAGCTATAGCAATCTCAAAAGCTAAACAAGCTTTCGAAATTCTCAAAAAACCAGTTCTTGTTGACGACGCTGGAATTTACTTCAAATGTTTCAACAATTTCCCTGGCACTATGACAAAATTTATCTTGAGAGGAATTGGATTCGAAGGCGTATTTTCTCTTTTGGGTAAAAATATGGAAGCATATTTTCTTTTGTATATGGTTTATATCGATGAAAATAATCTTGAAGTTTTTGAAGGCAGATGTGATGGCAAAATAGTTAAACCATCAAATTTTGATGCCCCAAAAGGGCTTCCTTGGGATGCGATTTTCGTTCCAGATGGTAGCGATAAAACTTATTCGCAAATTAGAGGAAGTGAAGATGAAAAAGAATTTGCTTATAGACTTATGGCTTTAAAAAAATTTATTAAATGGCTTCAAAGTCAATCATAAGGTATAGATCATCCCTTATTTATATCCCTATTTTTATAATTCATATTTTTTAAACTTAATTAATCAACTCTACTTACGATTATTTTTCTTTTTTATTTTATCAAAGATGTTACCCGCATGGGCCAAGGGTGCTGAATTTGAGCACCCTTGGATCCCCAAAACAAAGAGGTTTCTTTGTAATCTTCCTCCTTCGTTAAAACTTCGGCGGACAGGCTCTACGTAAATCAAGATGGACAGCAGCCAGCCCGCCATAACTTTAGTGACGGCGGGTTCAAACAGGTAGCGCTAATTTGGAATCCTACACTCTCATAAAGACGTTTTTCTAAATTTTTCAACACTTCAAATTTAGAAAAATAAAGGAAATATAAAATAGATTTTCGCAAATGTTCTAAACCCAGTAAATAAAATTTGTATATCCTTATTGCAACGCTACTATCGCAGTGCAACGTAGTTGCATCCAGATAGTTTAGCGTTGTAGGAAATCCAAAAGTGCTCTTTTGGCGCATGGAGGATGCAAGGAGGTTTTTGCGACAAAATCTCCTTGCCCCTCTGCGGGAGCAGGTAAAAATAAAATTAATAAAATAAAGAAACGGAAGAAGAAATAAATATCAAAAATTTTAAAATTTAAAAAATATTTAATTAAAAATTAGACAAAACATGGATTGTAACAAATAAATAGAAAGGGGCGGAAAATTCCGCCCCTTTCTATTTATTTGTTTTTTGCAAAACTATTCTAAGGAAATAACTCCGTTATCAGTTCCTGCTAAGATTGTTCCAATTCCTGAAATATTTTCAATCCAGTGAATTCTAGAAATATCTGCATTTACACCAATTTCTGATGGGGCAAATGGAGCCGACATATTCCACTCTGCTGAATTGTATGGAAGTGAATCTAATGAACTGTAAGTTAATGTTTCAGTCGGATCGAACCTTGTGAATAATCTTCTACCACCATCTGTGTAGAATGATAGTGAACGATCAAGATAGGTGATCGAACTGCTTGAGTTCGTATAATCACTTCTTACAACTGGAGAAGCTGCAAATGGTGAATTGATTATATTAAACTGACTGTTTTGATAGTAATTTTGGAGACCTGGATCCGAGAAGCTTATTCCAAATAGTTTTGTAGATTGTCCATTATAGTCCGGAATGCTTGATGTTGGTGTATGTTTTGGCGCATATAATGAATGATAACATCTTGTACTATCTATAGTAGTCCAACTATGTGCAAGAACGCCCATATCAAATCCAGTTAATGACACATTTGAATCAAAAACTCCGGCATTTGTAGATAGAACTCCGTAAACAAGTTGGCCTGTTGCATTAGTTACAATCTTAAATCCAGAAATTACAGCATTTGTAGGAATACTACGGGTTGCGCCTGATTCTGCGATTTTGGTTACAGTTGTCATGGCGGTAACATCATTTGCAAGAGTTATTCTCCACAATCTGCTCTTCAAGCTTCCAATGGATGTAATATCCTGTTCAACAACATAAATATAAACACCGTCACTTTCTATTTGAGAGACTGTTCCTTCAATTGAACTTGAAGACATTTTACGCCATGCATAAGTATCAGGGGTTGAGAAGAAAGTACCTAAATTATCAGAAATACCACCCGATCCTCGTGAAGTATCAAATCCTGCATAAGGACTAGCTGTTTTTGCATAAACATATAAACCATTATCGGTTCCTGCAAAGAAATATCCTTTTGTAGCAGCGGCTTCCATCATAGGTCTCGAGAACTGCAAACATCTTACCATTGCTGAATTTGGAAGAGTTGTTTTACTATAATACTGTAAAGGAGTTCCAAAATTATAATCCTCATAATTAGTTTCTCTTTGATTACCAAAAGAGGTCAAAGCCATAGCAACTTGCTGATAACCACCAAACAATGCCATTGAGTTATAAGGATTGCTTGGATTATAAAGAGATGTTGTACCTGCAACTAAATCCAAGCAACAAGAAATTCCATAATCGTTGAAAAATGAATCTTGATTTAATTTGTAAGGCAAAGAATCAGCGGTAAAACTTGAAGTTATCCAGCTTGTTCTATAAACAATTCTTGGATTTGTATCTGTAGATTCATTTACAACTTCCCAAACTTTTCCAGTTTTTGCATCAACAGAGAAGAATCTAGCTTTATCTTGATAAATATTTGGCGTATCGAAACCTCCAAAAGAAGTCATTACTCTTTCCCATTTTGTCCAGCCAATAATTGTTCCATTGTTATCAAAAAGAGCTTGCGAAGACCAAACACCAAAGTCATTATTTGCATCACGAGCGGCTAAAGAACTATGAAATGATACATAAACAGTATCGCCGACCACTTCCATATCAGAAGCATATGATGTACTTGCCCAAGGAGCTGTGCCACCACCAACAGTTAATGAATATGCAGAATCACCAGCCAATGTAACTTCGTTAAAGTTATTTGGTAAATTTACATAGTATGATTTGTTTTGTATGACTTGATATTCAGTTGTACTGTAACGTAAACAATAAATATTGTTACCAACAGAAGTTGTTGCTCCATACTGTTCAATTCCGCCATTAACAATTAAATAATTATTACCAGTTGATGTAGTCATTGTACGTATTTTATTAATATTAATAGAAGCTATACTTGCATTAGAGGCATTAGTATAAGCAAAAATTGTTTTTAAATTGCTTGCAGCAGGATTTACACCATAAGGCAAAATATCTCTTAAAACAAGAGTTCCTCCTGCTATTGTTGCAGTAGAAATAGCAGAATAATAATCAGTCGTTGCAGCGCCAACATTTCTTGCATTTACAGTTCCCGTAATAAATAAAGTTGCAAATGTTGGATTCCAATATAAATCATTTACATGTGGAGACAATGTCATAACAGAGTCAGCACTTGCAATACGCATAGGTGAACCATCACCATAATATGTTCCTTTAGCTGAATTCCATTTAACAGCATTGCCCATCAAATGAGGTGCACTTGTTCCACTAAACCAAACGGCGGTAATTCCAGATCCTAATGAATCAGTTCCTGGAAATCCATGAACACGCAAAAATGCAAATTCTGTAGAACCTACAACTGTATCAAAACTCGATGCATTACTATCAGTGCCGGTTAAACGAACAGCTAAACCTGTAGTTACATAATTTGCATCGGTAAGAACTACTGCATTCAAAAATGGGTTTGTTGTTGTAAATACCAAATGAGTTGCAGCTCCACCGCCATTATTTATTAATCCTAAACTTGTTGTGGTTATTGCATAATTGAAAGCATCATACGCTGCAGTTGCAAGCGGCGTAAATACAGTAGCATCACGACCAGCCATTGCAAGTGAGTAATTAAAATTTGGCTGCTGTGTTCCCAGATAAAATGTACCCGTATAACGGTCATAAGCTTTTGCAGATATATTTTGTGCAAAATTGGTAACACTGCTACTTTGACTAACCTGCACAACCGCTGCAAGCGATGTGAACAAGCATGCAGCGCCAAGCAGCGTCAAAATCTTAAGTTGCTTCATATTATTCTCCTTATTTTTTTTCATTAACTAATTAACATTTTTATTTAAAATTTCCAGCGAATATCCATGCCAAGTCCGGCTCCAATCATATCTGTTTTAAATGCATTCTTACCATCAAATGGATAGTTATAGAAAACATTTAAGCGAGGTGCCCATTTCGAATCTGACATGTGAACACTAAAGTCATAATCGACCATGAAGTGAATTACATGCATCGTAAAACCTTTAATCAAACTATCGCTATTGACTGCTGAATGATCAAAGAGTGAAGAATCTTTTGGAGTCAAAGTATCTTTTTCTTGTTTGTTGTAGGAATATCCGACAAGGGCTGAAAGACCTTTTAAAATATGGTCAAATTTGATATCGGTACCAAGATGCCATAATGTTCCTTTTTCTTCTTTTGCATTTCCTTGTGCTAGGCGAATATCACTTTGTTGTTTTGAGAAAGTTTTCATTCTCTTATTCATTGTTTTGTCGAAGAAGAATGCTGCGCTAGCTTGGCCGTCAATTGTAAGCCAATCATTTGGAATCATGTCAAATTGTACAAACAGAGGAATAGCCCAGTGGCCATTGTATCCAGTTGGAACTGAGAAAACATAATTTGTCTTCTCTTTGACACCGGTTGGGAATAACACTCCAGCTTTTGCTGTCAAATTAAATTTAATTGGGTCTTTGCCTTCAGTCTTGAAATCACCTTCCCAGCCAAGAAGTAAACTTACATCACCAAATGATGTCTTTTCATATTTTGAGCCATAAGAGTTATAGCCATAAGTGTTTAAAATCGTATTTAATTGATTTTTGAATTGAATCCACTCATGCGTTGTCTTTGAATAAATTCCATTGTCTGGTGAAAGATCTGTATAAGAAATGCTTCGTACACTTACACTACGAACTGGAACCTGTAAATTTACAAAGAATTTTGATACCAAATTCTGACGAAGATCTATGTTAACATCATGAATTCTGAATTTGCCATGGAAATCTAATTGACCAAAATTGTCGTTTGTTCCTGCATGGTTTGCTACAGCCATTGAAAAGAAATCGGCATAATATTGAAATGTTGAAAGTTTAGTAACATTTTCAAATAGATACAACATGTTGTGCGTACCGACTCTATTTAAAAGTGAGCCTGTGTGACCGTTTTTGTCCCAAGATGATCTTGCATCTCCATATGCATATGACAAATCTAATTTAGTAAACCAATTATAATTTTCATAGTTTTCTACTTTATCAAATACACTTGTTGTTGATGATCTATGCAGATGTGCAGCTTTATAAAAATGCGCGTTATCAATTGCTGCTGCGCTTGTCGTTAATCCTACTGCTAGGATCGTTATAAGCAGTTTGCGATTTTGTTTCATCGTCATCCTCTCCTTCTTTTTTTCTTTACTATTCTACCTGGCTTTATTTGAACTTTTAGCAACAAAACTACCTTTTCAAAAGTCCAAAACTTTTGCAATAAAAATATTTTTTTACTTTTTATTCTTTTTGCTACTTAATTTTGTCAGATTAAAAAATTAAAAATCAATAAATCAAGAACTGTGAAAAAAAATCTCTTCTAATTTCTAAAGATCGCTCTTCGATTTCCTTTTTTGACAAAAGACCACTTTTTGCATCTTCGACTCCAACCACCGATGCGCTATTAATTGTCGCAAACCTCATAGACTGCTCTATATTTTTCCCACTTAAAAAAGAACCTACAAATGTAGATCCAAAAGCATCCCCCGCGCCTATTGTGTTCACAACATTTACTGGTAAAATAGCATGATAAAAGACAGCCTTTTCACTAAAAGCATATGCTCCCGCGCTACCATTTGTTACCAAAACAATCTTTGGTCCCAGGGCGATTAAAGAGCTACAAAAATCTGTTAATGAAACCATCCTTTCCCCTTTTGCAAAAATCGGTTTCTGCAAAAATTCTGGAATATTTTTATTGTTAGAATTTTCTAATTGTTTATTAGATAAATTGAATCCACAATTGCAAAAAGTTTCTGCTAAAACTGCAGCTTCTACTTCATTCAAAATTAAAATATCTATAAATTTTAATCCATTCAAAATGCAATTTTTACCTCCCTTCAGCTGCGCAACTCCAGGATTGAGCGCAACCAAAATATTTTTTTCATGCGCCATTTGCAAAATTGGAAGCAAAATTTCCGCCGACTTACCGCTTAGCGCTGTTATATATATTCCATCAACTTCTTCAAGCACCGAAGACGCAAAGCTTTCCAATTTAATATTGGTATTAGCTCCACGATTAACAAGAATCGTCCGCTCGCCACTCTGTGATGAAATAATAAAAGAACTAGCTGTTGTAAGCTTTTCATCAACCAAAACATGTTTTGTAGATATTCCAAAATTGTTAAATTCTTCTAAAATAGATTTCCCAAAAGAATCGTTTCCTACTTTACAAAAAACTGCAGTTTCAACCCCCTGCTTGCTAAAAGAAACAGCCGCATTGCCCGCTCCACCGCCACTGTACTGATGCAATCCTGTCAAATCAACTTTATTCCCCTCATGAAATGCTATAAAAGAAACCCTTTTACCCTCATCAGTTAAAGAAATATAATCTAAACCCTTACCATCCATTTCAAGAAAAAAGTCACAAGTGACACCACCAACTGTTAACACTTTTTTAGTTTCAACAGTTGCAATCAAAAAAGATCCGCCCAAAAAGATTGTTGCTAAGCCTACTTTTGTAAAAAAATATTTCATAAATTTTCCTTTAAAAAACCATTTTATTATTTTAATCAATGGGGAGTTTAAAATAATTGGTATTAAAATTTAAAATTAATAAAAAAATAGTTCTTTTTATTCTTCTATAACTTCTTTTTATTATTTTTAAGGAATTATTATTTAATTTATTTTTATTAATTTTTTGAATATTCACCAACTCTTCTCTCGTTTATTTTAGTCTTTAATTTATTTTTTGATTTGCTACACGCAAGGTGACAGCTAGAGATAGAGTGAAAAATAAAGAAACTAAAGAAGAATGGAATTAAATTAAATAATTGGAATAATTTTTAAGGGATGATTAATCTCTTAAAATAACCTTTTAAAATAACAAAAACCTCAATGAAATTTATAACTAATGAAAATAGACTTCTTTATCAATTAAACTAGTTGATATAAAAAGGATAAAATTAGTGAAATTTAAAAAATTAATTCGAAAAAAAGTTTTTATTATTGCAATCGCAATATCAATAATACTTCACTTAATATTTCTATTTTTCTTTCTACAAACAAAATTCAAATCTGGAACCTTTTATTGGCCTAGAAACGACAAAAAGGTTGAAACCAAAGTTATATTTCTACCTGATGAAAATTTAAAAAATGAAACTAAGTTGGCGGAAAACAAGCTTCCTCCAAAAAAAGAAACTCCACAAACCGCTCCGTCATTACCACAGGAAGCTCAAAAACAAAAAGAAATCCCCCCGCTCAAATCAGATCCTAAAGAAAAAAAATACAAATTAGACATCATGTTTACACCAAATGGCGAAGTGGTAAAAGGATCAACTCTTGAAATAGCTCACAAAAAAAATGATACTCCAAATAAAGAATCCGAAAAAGAAACATTCGTTGAAAATGAAGATTTAAAAGAAGAAATAACACCAAAACAAATTGAAGAAAAATATTCTTCAACAAAAGAAGCAAAACTTAAAGAAAAAAAAATTAACCCTAGCAAATTAGAATTTGAAAATTTGAGCGAAAATGGAAATATCCCTGCTTCAAAACCTTCCAAAATAAAAAAAGAAACAATACCGCAAGATCAAGAAACAAAAGAATCAGAAGTCTCAGAAACAAAAGATGATCATGAGATTAAACTAAAACAAATGGCTTTAAGCAACCTATTCAAAAGTAAATCAATCCCAAACAAAACATCTAAAACTGAAAAACCCAAACTTTTTTACGATGAAAATGATTTTGTAGCAGAAAATGAAAAAACAGTTTTACCTCTGCCAAAAGATAGTAAAAAACAGATAATTAAATTAAATAGATTTAATGGAATAGGAAACATAACTCAAGATGGAGATGAAGATGCACCTTGGGAAGTAATACAGGAAAAAATACGTTACATGAATTATTTAAATAAAGTAGCAAATTCAATGATGCATTCTATCCGAATCGAATGCAGAAATTTAAACATCACTCATATATTAAGCAAGCCAACATCTGTGCAAATAACTTTTAATGACAAAGGGGAACTAGAAGATTCGCAAAAAGTAGAATCTTGCGGCAATGAAAATATAGATAAAACCTTTTACAAAGCTATAAAACATACCTTTCCGGTTTTAAAAGTTCCAGCAGACCTTAAATTAAAAAAATTATGTTATCTAATCGAATATGATTTTTTTAATTTTTCAATTTATGCCCTATCTTTAGAAAAAGCCTAGAACTTCCACCTCTAAAAATCTTTTTTTTATTTTTATTAAAATTATTTCTTCTATATTGCATCTCTTTGATAAACTAAATAAAAACATTCAACACAAAAGGTAGATTGAGATGAAGATGCTAAAAGTCGTAAAAAAAAGCGAACTAAAAATCTTAAAAAACTTAATAATATTTTTATTAAGTTTTCAAATTCAAACCAATCTAAACAGCCAAATATTAAACGAAAAATTTAGTCTCAAAACCACCTCCTTGTGGCAAGATCTAGGTGAACAAAATATCAAAACTTGCAACATCAAAGAAAAAAGAGCTTTAATTTTTGAGCTAATCTTTAGATCAAAAAAAGTATTAAATTTAAAAAAAATAACTTTAAAATGGAGCGGTGAACATATCGAAAACATCGCTGCTTCTCTTTATCAAAAAAAAGAATATGACCCTTTAATGTTAATCGAAAAATATTTTGTAAGTGATGGAATTTGGAATAAAAAAAAGCAAGAATTTACATTCTTACTTGATGAAAAACTTGTTGCGATAAATAAATATTTTCTTGTTCTAAACTTTGCAAAACAATTTGAAGAAAGACTCAAAAATGGACGATTCAATCTACAAAACGACAATGCAATCAAAATTTGTTATCTACAATAAATTTTTTTAAATTTTTCTTTATAAGTTCAAATAAAAAATTTATCCTTATCAAATCTATTAATTCAAAATAGAAAAAGGAGGCGTTGTGGCAAAAGTAGTAATCCTTGGAGCCGGCCTGACAGGACTGTCTACCGCATATCATTTAGAAGAAAAATTTTTTTTTGATTACAAAATATTTGAAAAAGATACACATCCTGGTGGCCTTTGCAGATCAATAAGCGTTGATGGTTTCACATTTGATTATACAGGTCACTGGATTCACATAAGCAATCAATATTTTCAAGAATTTCTAAATAAAATCTTAGAGAAAAATAAATCCAATTTTGAAAATACATTTAACCACTTCTCCCGCAAAGCCTTTATCTACTCGCATGACACTTTTGTTAAATATCCATTTCAAGTAAACCTTTCGCCTTTACCACAAAAAGTAATAATCGAATGCATCAAAGGATTTATTAATCGCAAAACAAATTTAAAACAACCAAAAAATTTTCATCAATGGGTTTTAAAATATTTTGGAAATGGCATTGGTAAACATTTTCTCTTTCCTTACAACGGCAAATTACTTGCAACAAATCCAAAAACATTGCATCACAGCTGGACCGGAAGATTTGTTCCTAAAATTACACTTGATGATATTCTGCAAGGATCTTTAGACAAAAATTTTGAAAATCAATTCGGCTACAATCAAAAATTTTATTATCCCAAAAACGGCGGAATTCAAACGTTAACAGATAACATAAAAAACTGTATTCAAAACAAAATTGAAACAAATTACAAAGCAACAAAAATAGATTTAAAAAATAAAATTGTTATTTTTGAAAATGGTCACAGCGAAAATTTTGACATATTAATAAACACCACTCCACTTAAGAATATGCTTTTAACACTACAAGAAAAACCTAATTCTAAACTACAAACAGCTGCTCACAATCTAAAAAATAACTCTGTAATAAACTTTAATTTGGGAATAAATAAATCAAACTTAACAGACAAAAATTGGATTTATATACCACAAAAGCAATATCCATTCTATCGAATAGGATTTTTTAGCAGTGTAGACGCACAACTAACTCCCAAAAATCAAAGTAGTCTTTACGGCGAGATTTCGTTCATAGCTGGAAAAAAATCAAAAATCCAAATAAATAATTTAACCCAAAAATCAATCAATTTAACTTTAGATTTTTTAAAATTAAAAAAAGAAAATATTTCATTAGAAAAAAATCTTTTCATCGAAAATGCTTATGTAATCTACGACAGCTGGAGAGAAAAAAACTTACAAAATGTTATTACAAACCTTAAAGAATATTCTATTTATTCAATCGGAAGATATGGAGAATGGAAATATTCAAGTATGGAAGAAGCTATACTAGATGGTAAAAATATAACGGATCAAATTTTTTCAAATTCAAAAAAATTATTTCAAGGAGCTACCAAATCAACAATCGACCGTAATGAAGAATTTTCCCAAAAAAAGGAGATAAAAAATGAACGCGTTTTACAAAAATAAACATGTTTTGGTTACTGGGGGTGCTGGTTTCATCGGATCTCATATAACAGAAAAGCTGGTTTCTTTAGGCGCAAAAGTTACAGTGCTCGACAATTTATCCAGCGGAAATGAAGATAATCTAAAAAATATAAAATCTAAAATTAAACTTATAAAAGAAGATGTTCTCTCTCAAGAAGCTTGCGAAAAAGCCACAAAGCATAATGATATTATTTTTCATTTAGCTGCTTTAGTTTCCGTTCCATATTCCATTGAAAATCCTTCAAAATGCTGGGAAATAAATGTTATGGGAACTTTTAATGTTTTATCCGCCGCTGTAAAAAACAATGCAAAAACCTTAATATTTTCCTCTTCTTCAGCTGTTTATGGAGATAAGCAACAACCTTGCAGCGAAAATGACGATACAAACCCAAAATCTCCTTATGCTGAAAGTAAAATTCAAGCCGAAAATATCTGCAATGAATTTTCTTCAAAATATGGAATCAAAACCGCATCTTTACGATATTTCAATGTCTTTGGTGAGCGCCAAAAATTTAACAGCGAATATGCTGCCGTTGTCGCAAAATTTGAAAAAGCAATCAAAAATAATGAACCCCTTGTTATTTATGGAGATGGCAAACAAACTCGAGATTTTATTCATGTAAGTGAAGTAGTAAATGCCAATTTATTTATCGCTATGCAAAATCAGATAAGTGGAGACATTTTCAATATCGGAAGCGGAAACAGCATGAACTTATTTGAATTAATAGAATATTTGGAAAACAAATTAAACAAAAAAAATAGCGGTATCTTTTTTAAACCTGCAAGAAATGGTGACATCGTATATTCAGCTGCAATCTGTGAAAAATATGAAAACTTAAAACAAACTTTAAATCAAAAACAGCTTTAAAATAAATAAAATCTAGGCTTTTACATCCAGCAAAAAGGTGTTAAAATTGCTAAAAACATTTTGCCGAAGTGGTGAAACTGGCAGACACGCTAGGTTCAGGGTCTAGTCCTAGAAATAGGGTGGGGGTTCAAATCCCCCCTTCGGCACCAAAAAACTCAAAAAAATATTAATTTTCTATATTTTTAATAAAATACCCTTGTTTTAAGCCGTTCATCTAGTTATAATTAATTTTCAAGATCTGAGTCGATTTGACTCAAATTTTTAAAAATTATTAAGAGGTAAAAATGCAAAAAAAAGATTTTTATGAAATTTTAGGGGTATCCAAAAACGCTGCTGCCGATGAAATAAAAAAGGCTTACAGAAAATTAGCTTTAAAATATCACCCTGACCGAAATCCTGGAAATAAAGAAGCTGAAGACAGATTTAAAGAAGCTGCCGAAGCTTATGAAGTTCTATCGGACGAACAAAAAAGAAAAAAATATGATCAATTTGGCCATGAAGGATTAGGACAAGGAGCCGGTTTTAGCGGCAACATGAACATGGATGATATTTTTGAACATTTTGGTGATATTTTTGGAGATTTTTTTGGCGGTGCTGCAAAAAGTCGTAAATCAAATAAAAGCGGACTAACTCCAAGAGCTGGTCACGACCTTTCAAAAAACATTGAAATCTCTTTAAAAGATTCTTATTCCGGTTGCCAGCAAATAATAAATGTTTATCATTACATTCCTTGCGAAAATTGCAATCAAACAGGATGCAAAAATACAAGCAAACCAACTAAATGTAGCAAATGCAAAGGAAGCGGCGAAATTAGTTATCAACAAGGATTTTTTGCATTTTCCCAACCCTGCAATCAATGCCACGGAGAAGGTTTTACAATTTCCGATCCATGTCCAAGCTGCAAGGGTCAATCTCGAATTCAAAAAACAGAAAATTTTACAGTCAACATTCCAGAAGGTATTTTTGATAGCGCCGAACTTCGCTTAAGCGGAAAAGGCGATGCCGGAATGTTCGGTGGCCCAACAGGAGATCTTTACCTGCGAGTAAACATCAAAGAAGATAAAACTTTTTATAGAAAAAACAACGATCTCATTCGCCACATCACACTTTCTTATCCAGAACTAGTTTTGGGCACAGAGATCGAAATTGAAAATATAAATCAAACAATCGAAAAGATTAAGATAAGCGCAGGAACTCCAGTCGGAAAAGAAATATCTATAACTGGAAAAGGTTTTAAAAATCTCAAAGGTTATGGACTCGGCAATTTTGTAATAATTATTGATTGCGATATTCCTAAAAAACTTGATGCTGAAAGTAAAAAAGCGCTGCAAAATTATGCTACAAAATTAGCCACTAACCAACCGGGTGGTTTTTCTAGCTTTTTTAAAAAAATATTAAATTAATTTTTTCAAAAAATTGCAAAATTAATTCATTTTATACTAGCTTTTAAATGCACAAATTTTAGACTTTAATAATTTTCTAAAATTACTTTAAAAGGTTTAGTTATGAATAAAAAAAGATTAGTAGTTCTACTGTTTTTATTAGGGTCATTTTCTGAAAATCTCATTTTTGCAAAATTCTCAATCATAACCTGCAATGTACTCCAAGATAGTGCATATCGTAGTTCATTTAAAAAAGAAATTACAACTTACGGAGAGCGATACAAAACAGAATGGGAATTAAAAAAAGAAAAAAGAATTGAACTGTTTAGAACATTTCTTTTCGATCAAATATTTAAACCAAATGTCGAAGTAGTTTGCATGCAAGAATGGCCTATCGTAAGAGATTCTTTAGACCCTCAGCCAAATGAAAAAGATATAAAAACAGTAAAAGATATAGAAAACGAATTTATTAAACAAGACTACCATTTCACAAAACAAGATTACGATACCTACTATGACAAACAAGATCCTGAAAATAAAAGTTTACGATTAAAACTTTTTACCGCATGGAAAAAAGTTTTTAAATTTATCTCTAACCAACCAATTTATATAAAGACCCCAACAACCGGAAATCAACCACGATGTCTACATGTCAGACTTCAAAATGCGCAAACGCAAAAATATCTAAATGTCATAAATTGTCACTTTCAAGAAACGCAAGATACCCAAAACTGGCAAGAAAATACAGCTCCACAAATAAAATCGCTCAAAACTTATATTAAAGAAAACAATCTTCAAAACGAAGCTACTATAATATGCGGTAGTTTCAATTATGACACTTATAATAACGCCACTAATTTTTCTATTTTGGAAACAGAATTTAAAGAATTAAACTTCATACCTCTTGATACAAATATAAAAACGTACTCATCTGATGTCACACATCCAGAAAAACTTAATAATATAGTTATTTCTAAAGAATATTTAAAAGAAATCGCACCACTAGAAAAATATTCTGAGCTTGATAATTTATTAAGTCACAGAAAAGACAAGAGCCAATCTAATTATTTTTCTGATAATATCTGGATAAAGGCTCATTTAGATTTTTCAACACCAAAAGAATCAACTTCATTTTGGGAAAGTATTATAAATTTCTTTAAAAATTTGTTTAGTTGATTTGTAATTTTTTAAAGTTTAAGGGATGTTTACACATCCCTTTTTTAATTTATATTGTTCAAAAATTCCTCAAGGGAAATCAAGCCTGATTCTAACTTTGACAATAAATCGTTTTTCATTAAAATCATTCCGGCTTTAGTAGCAATTTTTTCTATTTCGCTAGCATGCGATTGCTGCAAAATTAAATTTCGAATTTCATCAGTAATTAAAAGTAATTCAGCGCAAGCTATCCGGCCAAAATAACCAGTATTTAAACAATCTCTGCAGCCTTTTGCTTTAAAAACCTTTTTTAATTTTATATTTTTGTTTTCTAAATATTGTCGTTCTTTTTCATCGAGCTCTACTTCAACTTTGCATTTATCACATAATTTTCTAACCAAAGTCTGCGCAATAATTCCACTCACTGAAGCATTTATCAAAAAAGGCTCAACCCCCATTTCTATAAGTCTTACAATAGCACCCGAAGCACTTGATGTATGCAAAGTACTCAAAACTAAATGGCCTGTAAGAGCAGCTTCGATAGCCATTGATGCTGTCGGCTTATCTCTAATCTCTCCTATCATTATCACATCTGGATCTTGCCGTAAAATTGTACGCATTCCATTTGCAAAATCAAAATCAATTTTACTATTTACCTGGCTTTGACAAATTCCATCAATATCATATTCAACAGGATCTTCCATAGTTACAATATTCAGTTTTCGTTTATCCAAACCGGAAAGCATAGCATAAAGAGTAGTTGTTTTTCCGCATCCGGTTGGACCTGTTACCAGGAAAAACCCGTTTAATTTACCCAATAAATTATTAATGCCATCTAAAATATTTTTGTTGAATCCAAGTTGTTGTATGGTTACAACTTGATTAGATTTATCCAGCACTCGAATAACCACTTTTTCACCATAAATAGATGGAAAAGTCGATATTCGTAAATCAATAAAATTTGGATTTTGATTAATAGAAGATTTTGCAATAGAAACCATCAACTTCCCATCTTGCGGACGTCTACTTTCAGCGATATCAAGCCCAGACAAAACTTTTAGCCTAGATAAAACCAAAAAACGCTGCGCAAAACTCACAGCAGGTTGATCGTACAAAATACCATCAATTCTATATCGGACTCGAAGATCTGATTTAGTTGGCTCCAAATGAATATCCGACGCTCTACTCTCTATAGCTTTGTACAAAATTGAATCAACCACTGAAATAACCGGATCCTCTTCAACACCTTCAAGAAGTTTATCTTCATGCTTTTTTAGCTGATAGGTAATCTCTTTTTCATTTAAATCATGTTTCATGAAAAATCATCCCAATTTATAGCCGAATAAAAAAGCAACTGATGTCAGCAAAAATAAAATAATATTATTTTTTACCCAAGCAAAAAAGTTGATAAAAAGATTTTGCAATGTGGTTTTAGACGGATCAAAGTGTAATAAAGTTTTTAGCGCTTCAACATTTATTGACAAAATATTTTGCGAATGCAAAATTACTCCGATCAAAATCATCACAACCGCGCAAACAACAATAAATTTAAAATATTTTTTAAAAAAATATCCCACAAAAAACGCTATCAAAAAAAACTTTAAGTTGCGAATAACTTCTGGCGATTTTATTCCAATTTTTTCCAACCAAGAATTAATATCAATTTTATCCCAAATATATTTCATATTGCTCCCCATTCTTCCTAAAAAATTATCTTCCATAACATTCCCCCCGTTATTTAGAAGTTTAAACCTATTTTAGGATACAATAATCAAAAATTGGTTTTCAATAATAAAAAAATAAGGGGCTAATAATTTAGCCCCTTATTGCATTAAATTAACTAAAAGTTATTAAAGAACAACTTCTTTTAATTTCTTTCCAGGTTTAAATTTAGGAACTCTTTTTGCTGGTATTTGCATCTTCTTACCTGTTGATGGATTTATTCCAACTCTTGCTTTTCTTTTCATGATTGTGAATGTTCCGAATCCTGTTAAGATAATTGATTTACCTTTTTTCAAAGAACCTTCTACAGATTTCATGAAAGCTTCTAAAACATTTTTGCATACTGTTTTTGGAAGCTTAGTATGTGATGCCATTTGTTCAATTAACATCGCTTTATTCATAGTCAACCCTTATTTGTGAAATATTGTTTTTATTTAATAACATTATATAACATACGTTCGTTTAGATAAGGGAATCAATACAATAAATTAAGTAGCACTATTGAGGATTGTTGATACAAATTGTTTTGTCAAGTTTTCTGAACAATTAAATTTTTTTGAAGGAAAATTTAAAGTTTTTTTGACAGAGAATGAAAAAAGTTTTTTTAGAAATTTATTTTTTTAAATATGGTGCCGAGGGCCGGACTCGAACCGGCACGAGTTGTTCAAACCCGAGGGATTTTAAGTCCCTTGCGTCTACCAATTCCGCCACCCCGGCAACCAAATATTTCAAATTTTTATAACCAATTTTTTAAAAAATGATTTCAAATTTTGGAGGCGGCACCCGGACTCGAACCGGGGATCAAGGTTTTGCAGACCCATGCCTTACCACTTGGCTATGCCGCCATCTTAACAAACTATTTTTTAAACATCAAATTTAAAATTGGGATATATTAAAAATTTCAATTTAAACAGCTAATAGCATAGCTTTTTATAAATTTGTTTACAACTATTTTTTTAAACGATCTGACCATCTAAATTTGCAACATGCGCATCGATGATTTTAACATTTACAAACTTACCAATATTTTCTTTGTTATCATTAATAGATACAAGAATATTTCCGGTTGTTCTAGCTGCTAAATTACCATTTTCCATTTCACTTTCTACAAGCACTTTTAAAACTTTTCCAACATGCTTTAAATTATTTTCAAGATTTATTTTTTTTGACATTGCTTGTAGTTTTTCAAGTCGTTCCAGCTTTACAAGATTTGGACAATCGTCTTTCATAGCAAAAGCCTTCGTATATCTCCTAGGTGAATAGATAAAAGAATAAATCATATCGAATTTACACTTTTGCACTACATCAAATGTTTCTAAAAAATCATTTTCTTCTTCGCCTGGAAAACCAACAATAATATCTGTAGAAACAGTTGCTTGTGGCAAATATTTTCTTATCGTATCCACCAGTTTCAAAAAATGTTCTTTGGTGTAAGGACGATTCATTGCTTGCAATACGCGGTTCGAACCAGATTGAATTGGCAAATGAATGTAAGAACATAATTTATCTTGATACTGCTGCATAATTTTTAAAACATCTTCTGACATATCTTTTGGATGAGGACTTATGAAACGAACCCAAAATTCGCCTGGAATTTTTGCAACGTTTTCTAGTAATGCCGCAAAATTCGCACCAGTTTTTGGATCACAATAAGAGTTAACATTTTGTCCGATTAAAGTAATCTCTTTTGCACCGCTATCAACTTCTGTTTTCACCTGCATTAATATTGCGTCCATTTCATAGCTTTTTTCTATGCCACGAACAAAAGGTACTATGCAGTATGAACAGTAGTTGTTACATCCGGTCATTATGTTTACAAAAGATTTTTTAAACGCATTTTGTTTTATTTCAATCTTTTGCGGATTAAATTTATTTTTTAAAAATAGATTTAACGATTTTCTACTTTTTCTAAGATCTAGGATTTTTTTGATATCTCGATCCTGACCAACTTTATTTTCAAATTCTGTAGGATTTTTTTCATAAAAAGATTTTGTAGAAAAAATTGATTCAACAACATTACTTAAATATTCTTTTAATAAATCAATCTCTTCCCGCGAACCATGTACAAAATTTATATGATCAAAACGACTAAAAAGTTCATCTTTTTTGTAACTTGCAACACAACCAATTACCCCAATGCGAAGATACGGTTTTTTGCGCTTTAAATCTGCAAGTTGTCCTACATAAGAAAACATTTTTTGTTCAGCTTTATCACGAATCGCGCAGGAATTTATTATAATTAAATCCGCATCTATTTCGCTTTCAACAACACCTACTCCCAAACTTCCCAAAAACGACTGCAAATGCGCCGAATCTGCGACATTTGCTTGGCATCCATAAGTCTTAAAAAATAGATTAATCATATTCACACCTACCAAATAACTTTTTTAACAATATTTCTAAGAATACTTAAAGCTAAAAAATAGGCAATTTTAAAGTAGTTTTGAAGAAAAGCTTCATTGTTTTTTTTTATTATTAATCATATCTTAATAAGAACTTTTTTATTAAAAGTGTTGTTTTATGGGTTATTTTTAACTAAAGGACGCGATGAAAAAATATTTAGTTTTTTTGATATCAATTATTTTTTTTACAAGTGATTTAAAGCTACTAGCTATTAAACCATTAACTCTAGGAAATCGACTATATTGGACCATAAAAGTATCTGCTGATCTAGACGAAGCCAAACAATATTTACAAGCTAATCCCGAATTCATAGATTTGTCTTTAGATTTCGAGAGCTCGCTAATAAAAATCCCAGAGGATTTTTTTTCAGAATTAAATCTTCTTGAATTTTCTGTTATGAGATTAGGCACTAAGCTGCCAGAATCTATAGGAACCTTAAGACATCTTAAAGTGTTGTATGTTGTTCATTCCCGAATAACAAGCCTACCAGAATCAATAGGCAATTTGATACAGCTTCAAGAAATCCATGTTCATAATAACGGCCAACTTCTTAGCATACCAAAATCAATAGGAAATTTAATTAATCTTTTAGTGCTTGATTTTGGTATGAATCGTCAACTAACTACCGTACCAGAATCAATAGGTAATCTAATTAATCTTGTAGTGCTTGATCTTGGTAACGATCGAATATCTGTTCTGCCAGAGTCAATAGGTAATTTAAGAAGCCTTAAAAGACTTCTAATTCAAAACAACAAACTATCGAACCTGCCTGCAACTTTACCAATCTCATTGGGGCTAAAAATGCAAAGCGGTCAACTAATAATAAAAATGGATCACCAGAACGAAACCGACTTTTCACCATGGTTTTAAAAAACATCGAATAAAAAAGAATTAGGGGCCAAAATTTTGGCCCCTAATTCTTTTTTATTCGATAATCTTATTTTCTTTTTGCAGCTGATTAAATTTGTTTCCAACATATGTAGCAACAAATATCCAGAAAGCTACAAGCCCAAGAGATGCAAATGTTCCAAATATGAGTAAGGTTGAAAAATTACCCCTAAGAACACCGGTCACCGTTGCACCGACACTTTTAGCTGTTCTTCCGCCAAATCCATCAATCCAGCTTTTTGCCTTAAACCTGATATCTTTGCTTGTTGGAATATACATTATTTCAAATGATGGTTTATTTAATGTGTAACTAAGCCCTTTAAATAAAACTGCCGCTACGAAAAATGACCACATCAAGAAGTAAAGACTTGCTCCTACCATATAAAATACAAAAATCGATGCAATCACTATACCAATCATTGTAGGATACGAAATTATACAAAACTTTAGACCAAATCTTCGCATTAAAAAGCTTGTTCCCAGTAATGCAAACAACAAAGACAAAATTCCAAGCGACAAACCATTCATAGCCGAAAACCACCCGAAGGCTACTCCACCATCTAAGTTTGCTGGGTAAACTTTAAGTGCGCATGTATTCATCTGAAATTCAACAATCGTATTAATAATTTCGTACATTGTTGTAACAACCAAAAGTCCTGCAACGTATGGACGACTTAACAAAAGTTTTAATCCTTCCAACATGCCTGTTTTTGGAGGTTTGGGTCCTGAAGCGTCTGCTTTTTTTACTTTAACTACTGGTGAATGTTTTACATAGCACTTAAGAAAAAATGGCATTAAACAAATTGATAAACCACCAATTGCAAAAAGTACTCCGAATCCTAATGTTTTAAGATAAGTGGCAACAAGTCCCGTTCCTAAGATTAACCCTAGTTGGGCAAAGGTAAAAATCATTCCATAACCTTTTTTTGCCAACTCTGTCGTCATTGTACTTGCAACAATCGAAAGAAACAAAGCCGGCATAATTGATCCATAAGATTCAATGAAACAATACATAAACCATCCCAAAAACTTACCTGGAATGAATGATGTTACGCTGCTGAGAATTGAGCCTTGCGAGATGCTTATAATATCGGGGTGTACAACTAAATATCCAAGACCAAGAAAACTAATTCCAAAAAAAGTAGCGAAAATATAAAAAAGAGTGTCTCGCTTCAAAAGGTCGACCAGTTTGTTATAAAAAAGTACCGCACAAATAACGAAAACAAGCGATACCATTTTTGCAAACGGCTGATATCTACTATAACCAACAAGATTTTCGAATACTGCGTTTTTCATTGAACGAGTTAGCCAGTAGGCGCCTATCAATAAAAAATATGTTATTGATAAAATCCCAAAACGCTTGAGTTCATCTTTGCTCATTTCGCCCCAAAATAAACCTACCGCTTTTGACATAATTGAATTGATACTAAACATAGTAAAACCTTTCCATCAAATAAAAATACATCTTCACCAACGACTAAAACCGCAAGCTTTTGAAACTATGCAACTTTTCCGCTTGCACACTTACATTTTTTGGGTCAGCCCGCAAAAGATTTTGAATGTATTTTTAATGTTGATTTCTTTACGGGTTTTACCCTTGTAAAGAATCTTTTGATTTTAACAACATTTTGAATTGTTTTTCTGATAAGAATCCCAAAAAAGATTCCTTACAACTTATTATACTTCTCAAGACTTAAAAATCAATTACATATCGGAAAATTAAGGGAAATAATGAAAAATTTTTATAAAACCTAAAAAATCCGTTTTATAAAATTCAAAAAAACTAATAAAAATGCAATTTTCGCACATCTACCAGCAAACCAGTTGCAAATATAAATTTATCAATTTATATTAATGCATAATTAAAATTCAATTAGAACTTATAAACAAAGATGAATTAAAACATAAAAATGAGAGGTTTTTTATGAAAAACATGTCAAAAATCATTAAATTTACGTTACTTGGTTTTATTTTTATTACAAATTCAATAAATGCAGAATTATATTCCATCGAAAGTGCACAATCTCAATGGTCAATGTCTGTCGATTCCGAAATCTTATCCGTTTCCCCCGTGCTACAAAAAATGATGTCTAGCGGTTTTAGAGAAAGCATAAATAAAAGAATTTCTTTAACTTATTCAAAACAAAATATTATTATTTTTTTAAGCTTTTTAAACAAAATTCATAACAAATTAGAATCAGAACTTCTAGAAGAAATCAACTCTATTCAAGATCCAAATATTCTTCGAGATTTATTCTTAATGAGTGATTTTTTCCAAGTAGCTCAATTAAAAGAATTGCTATACAAATCACTCGCAAAAATTTTATGTTCTCAATCAATTTTAGATGCTTTTAAACAAAACCCTGAAGCTTTTGCTCCTAACCAATTTTTACCATCAAATTTCGATCAACAGTTAGCGAACAAAATAAAAGCACAAATTGCTTTATTTTCAAATTTCGAAATTCCAGGCCATCGTCATAAAATTATAGATGCCAAAATTGAAAACAATTTTCTTATTGTCTTGTTGGACGATCATGCCTACAGAATTTGCAAAATTAATGATGACTCAAGCTTACAACCTCTTATAGTTGAAATCCCAAGTCATCGAATTAGCGCTACCGAGATTAGTGAAGGATTTCTTATTGCCAAATTGGAAAATGATACCTTCAGAATTTGGAAAATTAATGACGACTTAAGTTTGCAACGAATCATAATTGAAACTGCTGGTCATCAAATTATATATGCAACAATTAAAAATGGATTTCTTATTGCCACATTAGAAGATGATACCTGCAGAATTTGGAAAATTAATGGCGACTTAAGCTTGCAACCAATTATGGTTGAAATTGCAGGTCATCAAATTATATATACAAATTTTGAAAATGGTTTTCTTATTACCACATTAGAAGATTATACCTGCAGAATTTGGAAAATTAATGACGATTATAGCGTACAACCAATCATAATTGAAGCTGAAGGTCATCGAATTATGTATGTAAAAATTGAAGATGGTTTTCTTATTGCCGGATTAGATAATAACACTTATAAAATTTGGAAAATCAACGACGACACAAGCTTGCAACCAATCATAATTGAAACTGATGGCCATCAAATTATACGTGCAACAATTGAAGATGGATTTCTTATTGCCCATTTAGAAAATGAAACCTATAAAATCTGGAAAATTCATGATGATTATAGTTTACAACCAATTGTAGCTCTCGGCCATAGAATTAAACAACCCAGAATTAAAGATAAAGTCCTTATTGCTGAATTAGATGATACCCCCAGAATTTGGAAAATTAACGACAATTCAATCTTGCAACCAATTATGGTTGAAATTCCCGGTCATCAAATTAAATATGCAAGATTTGAAAATGGTTTTCTTATTACTACATTAGAAGATTATTACACCGAAAAAATTTGGAAAATTAATGACGACTTAAGCTTGCAACCTGTCATGCTTGATGTCGATAAACATCATATTAGAAAAACCATTATCTGCAATCAACTTCTTATTACTCAATTGGACGATTATACCTACAAAATTTTTACCGATATTATTCCAAAACAAAACCTAACATCACAACAAATGCTGTTTATTAAATCTTGCATGCAAGAACCTATATATCTAGAATCAAATCCAGAATTTAAAACAATTTTTGATTCGTTAACACCTAAAATAAAACAAGTACTTTTAAAAAAGAAGTTTGTCAGACCCTCAATAATAATGAGGCCAATTCCAGCATTAGAAATGCGTAGCGATTTAAAAAGAACGAAACCATTATTTAGCAAATAAAAATTACTTATTAACCTTATCTTAAAAAAAGGGGACAAAATTTGTCCCCTTTTTTATTCAAGCGAATTAATCAATCTCAAATAATCTTTCATCGCTTCATAAACCATATTTGAAATAAAACTTACAAAAAGAGAAGAATCCCCTTTATTTGCTGCCCTTAAACAATCCATATAATCTCGACGTAAAACTGGAGGAATAATCGTAATAACATAGCCAGTTTGCATCAAAACTAAATTCATGAGTAATCTTGCCGTCCGCCCATTACCATCGACAAAAGGATGTATTTCAACAAATTCTTTATGTAAAATTGCTGCAAATTCTACAGGATGCATTGATTTGCGCAGTTGTGGGATTTGTTTAATAAATTGGGACATTAATTGTGGAACTTTATCAGGAGATGGTGGAATAAAGTCTGTGCCAGTAATAATAACTTTTATTTTACGATAAATACCCGCATTTTTCTCATCAATGCGATAATAAAAAAGCTTGTGTAACGTTAAAATATCTTCCTGAGAAATTTCATCCTTTTTTATCAAATCATATAAAAAATTATATGCTTCTCCATGACCAACAACTTCAAAATGCTCTTTTAGGGTTTTCCCACCGATTGTGATTCCATCTTCTAAAATTATTTTTGTTTCTGTTTCCGTTAAAGAGTTTCCTTCGATAGCATTACTAGAATAGGTCAAACCGATCTTAAAATATTCTTTTAACATTTTTAATGTTTCAAAACTTAGAGGTTCAAGCCGTTCAATTTGTTTTTTTAATTCATCAATTTTTTCGATTGTTTTTTGACAGATCAAAGAAACCCTTTCGCAAACTCCCATTTTAATTTAAGAAGATCGGTACACTATTAAATATAAATTATTCGATAAATACAAACGACCATTTATTTGCTAAATTCGCCTTCAAATACAATTTCTTTGAGTTTTTTACGGTCCGACATTACCTCTCGCTCTTGCATCTCTTTTGGTAGATCTTCTACTTTTCCCGGCTTTCCAATCGCAAACATTGCATTCACTTCGAATTTATCTGGCAGATTAATTGCTTTTGCTGCCCCTTCATAATCAAAACTTCCCATCGCGTGCACAACTAACCCATTTATAGATCCTTGCAAAGCCATATTTTCGCATGCAGCACCGGTATCAAAAGAATGTGTAACTGAAAATTTATCGTTGAATTCAAAATTTTTGCGCGAAACGACGATTATCAAAACAGCTGCATTTTTGCACCAGCCTTGATTAAAAGGAATTAACAGATCAAAAAAATTTTGCCAATTTTTACTATTTCGTTTTGCATAAATAAATCTCCAAGGCTGTGCGTTGTAGGATGATTGTGCCCATTTTGCAGCTTCGAACAAACTCATTAGCTCATCATTTGTGATTTCCTCACCAGACATAGCACGAGATGACCATCGGTTCAAAATTATTGGTGAAATTTTATACTCTGGTTTTCTTGAATTCATTTTTATCTCCTACATTTAATAAAAACTTAAGCAATCGACGCTTAAAAAATATCTAAAAGCTGCTAAGCTAAAAAAAGCTTTTAATTTTTCACAAAATTAGTAAATTTCACCTTCATAATGAAAGGTTTTTGAACTTATGGCAATTCAAGCTGGACTCGTTGGGCTTCCAAACGTTGGAAAATCAACTTTATTTAACGCGCTTACAAAATCTAGTATCCCTGCCGAAAATTATCCTTTTTGCACCATCGATCCACATTTAGCTATCACAGAAGTACCAGATGAACGCTTGGACAAACTTGCAAAAATATTTGGCTCCGGTAAAAAACTACCAACTGTCGTAAAATTCGTAGACATAGCAGGTCTTGTAAAGGGCGCATCCAAAGGCGAAGGACTTGGTAATCAATTTCTGAGCCATGTAGCAGAAGTTGATCTTATTTTGCACGTTTTGCGTTGCTTCGAAGACAAAAATATTACCCACGTCCACAACAAAATAGATCCGATCGAAGATTTTGAAGTCATCAACGCGGAGCTAATGCTAAAAGATCTTGAATCTCTAGAAAAACGTGAAGATAAAATTATAAAAAATATCAAAGCCGCTAAAAGCAAACAAAGTAATAGCCAAGAGATCGAAAAACTAGAAAAAGAATATGAACTTTTCAAAAAGATGAAACTTGCTCTAAGCGAAGGAAACTTAAAACAAATTCAGCAACTTTCACTTGAAGCAAAAGCTGAAGGCTTTCATTCACTTTCACCAATAAGTGGCAAAAACTTTTTGATCATCGCAAATGTCGCAGAAGATGAGTTTGGTGGAAAGGGCTATGAAAATAACCCGCACTATCAAAAATTAGTTGCAACATTTGGAGAAAAAAAGGTAACAGCAGTTTCTGCCAAAATCGAATCTGAGCTTTCACAATTAAGCGATGAAGAAGCAAGCGAATTTAAAGAATCTCTTGGCATAACAGAAAACGGCCTAACAAATATTATCAAAAAAAGTTACTGCGCTCTCGGTCTAATAACATTCTTCACATGCGGTCCCAAAGAAGCACATGCATGGAGCATTGTAAATGGTACCAAAGTACCACAAGCTGCAGGCGAAATTCACTCAGATCTACAACGAGGATTTATCTGCGCAGAAGTTTATAACTGTGAAGATATTTTCAAATACGGCAGCGAACAAAAATTGAAAACAGAAGGTAAACTTAGAACGGAAGGTAAAAACTATATCGTTCAAGACGGCGACCTGTTAAACATAAAATTTAACGTTTAAAAGGGAAATAATGGAAAAGAATTTTGATCATAAGATTTTTGAACCACAAGCAAGAAAGCTTTGGGAAGAAAATAAAATTAACGAATTTGATAAAGATTCAAAAAAAGAACTTTTTAGCATCGATACTCCTCCGCCAACAGTTTCCGGCAGTTTGCACATGGGACACATGTACTCTTATACCCAGCAAGATTTGATTGCCCGCTACAAGAGAATGCGCGGATTCAATGTTTTTTACCCAATGGGATTTGATGACAATGGGCTTGCAACAGAGAAATTTGTTGAGAAAAAACATCAGATCAAAGGCAAAATGATGAAAAGATCAGATTTCATCGAACTATGCCTAAAAGAATCACACGAAGCTGAAAAGCAGTTTGAAGAACTTTGGAAAACTATGGGGCTTTCAATTGACTGGAATTTAATTTATTCCACAATTTCTCCAAAAAGTCGTAAGATTTCTCAAATTTCATTTTTAGATCTTTATAAAAAAAATCTTGTTTATCGCAAAGATGAACCATCACTTTACTGCACAACTTGCCAAACAACAGTTGCTCAAGCAGAACTTGAAAATATAGATGTTTCATCAACTTTCAACGACATAGAATTTGAAACAGAAACCGGCGAAAAACTTACGATTTCTACCACAAGGCCAGAACTTCTTGCTGCATGCGTTGCTATTTTTTACAATCCTTCAGATTCTCGTTATTCACATTTAAAAAACAAATATGCAATCACACCAATCTACAACCAAAAAGTACAAATTTTACCTGATGAAAAGGTAAGCGTCGAAAAAGGAACCGGTCTAGTAATGTGCTGCACGTTCGGTGATCAAACCGACATCTGGTGGCAGAAAAAGTACAATTTACCGTTTATTCAAATCATCGGCTTCGATGGTAAATGGACAGCCAAAAGCGGACAGCTTGAAGGATTAAGAGTTCACGATGCACGCAAAAAGATTTTAGAATTACTCAAAGAAAGCGGAAAACTTTTAGCACAAAAACAAATTACACACCCTGTTAACACTCACGAACGTTGCAAACAAGAAATCGAATATTTAATTTTGACACAATGGTTTATCAAAATATTGGACCACAAACAAGAGTTTATAGACGCTGCAAACAAAATTGAGTGGAAACCAAAATTTATGCAATCACGCTACAACGACTGGGTAGAAAACCTAGCTTGGGATTGGTGCATCTCACGCCAGAGATTTTATGGCGTTCCATTTCCAGTTTGGCATTGTCAAGATTGTGGTTGCACATTGCTCGCACAAGAAAAAGATCTTCCAATCGATCCACAAGAAACTACATATCCTGCAGGAAAATGTGATAAATGTGGCAGCACAAATATAAAAGCTGAAACAGATGTCATGGACACTTGGGCGACATCAGCATTAACCCCCCAGCTAAACGCAAACTGGCCGCAAAATGATGTTGGTATAAAGATGCCTATGAGTTTACGACCACAAGCACATGACATCATTCGCACTTGGGCTTTTTATACAATCGTAAAAGCGCATTATCATAACAAAACATTACCATGGACAACCATTGCTCTTTCGGGTTATGTAACGGCGGATGGCAAAGAAAAAATTTCAAAGTCCAAAGGCAATGCAAAGTTCACTCCACAATCTATGCTCGAGCTTTACCCAACAGATACTATTCGCTATTGGTCAGCAAACGGAAGACTTGGATGCGATACAATACTAAATGATACACAGCTAAAAATTGGAAATAGACTTGTAACAAAACTTTGGAACGCATTTAGATTTTGCAAAGAACATATCGCAAATTATGAAAAATCAGAAAATATCAAACATGGTAAATTAAATCAGTGGCTTTTACACAAATTTAGCCAAACATATGCGCAGTACATAAAACAATTTGATACTTACGAATACACAGCAGCGCTCCAAGAAATCGAAACATTTTTCTGGCAAATTTTCTGTGATAACTACCTTGAACTTGTTAAAGACCAATTCTTTAATCCAGATAAGTATTCAAAAAAAGAGATTGAAAGCACACGCTTTGCACTTTATGAAGTTGGATTTGGAATATTACAACTTTTTGCACCATTTGTTCCTTACATCAGCGAATCTATCTACCAAATTATTTATAAAGACAAAGAAGATCACATCTCACTGCACCAAACAAAATTGGATGCTAAACGCTTTTCTTATGAATTTACAAATAGCGCAACTATCTTCGATGAATTAGTAAACATAATTGGTCAGGTAAGAAAACTAAAAAGTGAAAAAGCGCTCTCGCTCAAAACCGAGCTTAAAGAGTTACAAATCTTTGGAAGTGATAGCAAAACATTCGATCTAATTAAATCTGAAGAAAATGTGATTTTGGGTGTAACAAATGCAAAACAGATAATATACAAAGAAGAAAAACTAGAAGCTCCAAGTTTGCTACAAGAAGGTGAAACTTGGATGGCAAAAGTCTGTTTAAAATAAAATCAAAAGCATAAAAAAGGGGTGATAAAAATCACCCCTTTTTCTTAACTATTTTTTCAATCCAAAAAAGATTAATTTTCGATCCGCGTAACCAAGACTGTATTCTTTGGTATCAAGCACAAATTCCTGCAGTTTTTTATCAATTTCAAATTTGCTGGTTGCCCAGTAAACAAGCTTACTATTTTTGTATGGGCATGAAGGTTTAAACATTCGGCAAAGTTCTGCCGGATCCATAGTTGCACGGGAAACAAAATATTCGACTTCGCTTTCTGTTTTTCGCAAAAATGTTCGCCAATCAAGATCACAAATTTCAATGTTTTTTAATCCCAACTGCGCAATTAAAGCTTCTAAAAATTGAATTTTTTTATGATTTACTTCGATCAAAATCACACCCAAATCAGGATACACAATATTTAGAGGCACACCCGGAAATCCTGCACCCGCCCCAATATCACCAATAGACTTTACATTGTTCAAATCAACATATTTTCGCAAAGCTAATGAATCGATAAAATGCTTTGTCACTATTTCTTGTAAACCGGTAATGGCTGTCAAATTAAACTTTTTGTTCCATTCGATAAGCATATAAGCATATTTTTGAAACAATTCAAGCTGCTGAGGTGTCAATTTTTCTCTTTCAGCAAATATGTTCCAAATGGTTTGTTCTTTTTTATTTATTTCCATGTAAAAAGCCTTTTCAATCAAAATTTAATTTTGTAGAAGAATAAAAAATGTATTTGTTAAAATTTATAAATAAACCGTTAAATTAGGAGAATAAAAATGAAGATATCAAAGATAATCTGTTTTGTAATTATTTGCCTATGCATTGCAGTAATTTTCAAAATAAATTGTGACCCAAATATAATTTTGCAGTTGCAACAACCAAATGAAAAAGTCATCAAAGCGATACAAAAAGATCTTGAAAAAAACAAAGCTCAAAAAGTTGAAAAGTATTCAAAAGAGCAAATAGCTCCTCAAAAAATAAATAACAAATTAATAAAAGGAAATTTAAAAAACTCTATTGTGCCACCACTTAGCGGCGTCATGGCAACCTATGCCGGTTACACAGATTATTCCAGCACTGAAGGTTTTATAACATTCCTTTTGCGCCACACCCCGCCAACCAAAATCTATCTATTAATTACCGATCCGATCACATTAAACAAAATCCGCAGCAACACTTTTTCCACAGCGCAAATTGCATCTGACCAAGCCGTAATGTATTCGTATGAAAAGAAAAAAGACAAAAACGAGATGCTTTATTGGTCGGTAAAAAAGATAGCTTTACCAAAAGATAATAAAATTAGCGATTTAACGCTCACTATACTCACTAAGCCTAAAAATATTTTTGTTTTCGAAGGAGATTTGCCAGCACAAGAAAATGCTAATCTTTTGCTCCCAAACAATGTTTATTTAATTAGCAACGACGAAAACGCAAAAATGATAATACAATTTTTTGATATAAACAGATTTTTTGAAAATATAAGAATCGAAGAAAAGAAGGCGTCTGATTTGGTAAATCAACAAACTATTATTAACCAATAGCGGGCCGAATAGATTATTCGTGAATTATTTTATGCTTCTGCAATTTCATCAAAACCTGGGAAATATAAGATATCGGCAATCTCTTCAAAACCATCTATTTCATCATCCAAAGAGCTTCCATCTTCAATTTCTTCATCAAAATTGTCATCTTCTGAAATATCTGTTTGATGAATTACTGTTGCATAATTTGGATCATAAATAATGCTGTAAATTGGTTCATACCCACTCTCTAATGATAATTTTTGTATGTTTTTAAGTGCGATATTCATTTTTGTCCCTAAAGTCTCAACTTCTATATATTTACATGGAATTTTTATCAAAAGATCTTCAAATAAACTTGCTTCTAAAACTCCGTGGGGGGACTATTTTGGAAGAAATTTATTTGAAGACAATATTTAGGTTACTCGCTTTTATAGCTTTATCAATATTTATTTCTCAATTTAAAAAATTGTTTCTGCCGGAGAATTACCCCATTTTCAAAGGCTATTTGATTTGCTGCTTGGAATAGAATTTTAATTTTTTCCACAAATTTCTGACAAAAGACTTTTTTCAAACTTTTGCATCACTTTAAAGTCGCTATCAGTTTCATGATCATACCCAAGCAAATGTGCTATTCCATGAACAAGTAAAATATTTATATACAAATTGAAATCAACCCCATCCAACTCCGAATGTTTTTTCACAAATTTTAGCGAAATTATGATATCCCCGAGATTGTTATCTTCCTCAGTTTTTATCTCTATTTTTTGACCAGGTTTTAGATGAACATGGTAAGGAAAAGATAAAATATCGGTCGCTTTATCTTTTTTACGATATTTTTTATTAAACTTTCTTATCGTTGTGTCGGTTGTGAACCAAAGTGAAACATCAAAATCCTTCATTTTTAGAAAATTAAGCAGTTTTTGCAGCTTTTGTTCTATCTTATTTATGTCGATTTTGATCTTTTTTTGACTATTTTTTATAAAAATCATACTTTTACTTCCAAAACGTTAATTGCTATACCTACCCTTTTGACAAAAAAACACGATTTCTACATACTAAATTGAAATAAAATTAAATACAAAACTTTCAAAATATTTATATCTGAATCGACTATAGATGGAAAGGTTAATTAATGAAAAATTTAACAAATAATAAAAAAGTAAGAAATTTAGTACTTTTATCACTTTTTTGTGCATTTTCAACACAACAAATAAAAGCAGAATATTCAACACAAGCCAAAGTGGTCGTACTCACCGCTGCTGCAGGAGTTACAACAGTTTCAGCGGCAATAGCTGCATTTATTTATTCAAAATTTTCAGCTCAGCCTCCAAAGGAAATAATTGAAGCAGGGAAAAAAAATACTTCGCCACAACAATATGCTGTAAATAACAAACCATTACTCGGTTCTCAAAATCCAAATTTCGATTTAATACCGCAAACACAGAATGCTAGAACAGAAGAAAGTTTTCCAGCTAACGATCAAACTAAAAAAAATCTAAAAAAAGATACCGAAGGCCTAAAATTTTTAGCTAATTCACCAAAAAGTGAATATGAATTTCAGCAAGAACAAGAAGGACTTAAAAAACAACACGCCGAAG
The DNA here is from genome assembly GCA_003511165.1 of Candidatus Dependentiae bacterium. Lineage (NCBI taxonomy): Bacteria > Candidatus Babelota bacterium. The sequence continues at coordinate 22,396 of DOJW01000002.1, read as the reverse complement.
AACTTAGATTAAAAGATAGAAATTTAGCAGCTTTACAACAACAAGAAAAATTACTAAAACAACAAATTGAAGAAGAGCGACATAAATCTGTAATGCTCCTGATAACAGAACAAGATAAAAAAACAGACGAGCTATCAACATTGCAAGGAAAACTAGAAGAACAAGCACAAAAACATGAAGATGAATTATTTTTTCAAAAAAGAACTCTCCAACAAGAATTACAAAAAAAAGAGCAACAACATAGAACAGAACTACAAAGTCAAAAAGAAGAAGTTGTTAGAAACGAACAGTCAACTCAAATTAAGTTAAAAGAACTTAAATCAGAACAAAATGAACAATTAGGCATGCTAGAAGAAGATTTATTAGCTCAACACGCCAAAGAAACGGAGGCTTTAAGACTTCAACATCGAGAAGAATCACAAAAGCAAGAGCAACAACATAAAGAAGAAGATATCAGGCATGCTGAAAACCTAAAAAAATCGGAAGAGCTTCGAGCAGAATCTGAAAAAGATACTCAAATGGCAACTCTTTTACTTAGCGCAGTTGTACAACAATCAAAAGAACTTCAACAACAATCAACAGAACAGTTAGGTATGCTAGGAGAAGATACAGCTGCACAAAATTTAAGATCCAAAGATGCATTAGAAGATTTAATGTCGCAACGTGAACAAGATTTACAACAACACCTACAAAATGTTGCAGATTTATCTCAAATTGCCCAAAAAGATCTTATTACAGTTAAAAGAGAACAACAAAAATTATTAGAACAGAGGCTACAATATTATCAAAAAGAAATGGACGAATTGATTTCCTCTTCGCCGGACAAACCGCTTTCAGTATTTAAAGCACGCGTAATATCCGGGCAACTAGCACTAGATCTATTAAAAATCTCATTAGCAAAATTAGAAGATTAAACAAACTTCTCAACCAAAGATTTGATCCCGCATTCAACCCTTGCAGCTTCATCTGCAAGCCAATTTTTGGCTTTATCACCGCAAGTTTTGATCTGTGCTGAATCATTCAATAAATTTTGAACTTTTACAAAAAGATCTTTTTCATCACAAACGTCAAAAGCAGCATTTGCTGACAAAAGTTTTTTGGCGGTTTCTGCACAATTTTGAAAGTTTGGACCAAATATGGAAAGCTTTCCCCATGCAGCAGATTCCAAAAGATTATGTCCACCGACAGGTACGAATGTACCACCCAGAAAGAAAATATCGCAAAGCGGATAAAGCTTGAAAAGCATTCCAAGTCTGAAAACAACAATCAGATCCAAATCTTTTGAATGCAAAATTTCGTTTTCATCAAAAACTGTTTGCTCATTCCAAACTTTGAATTTTAAATTTTGCATTTTTACATTTGCTATAAGTTTTTCCTGCCATATGAGATGACGAGGAACCAAGATAAGCTGCAAGTTGGCAAACTGCTCTTTTAACTTTTTAAACATTTCAAGATAGATCAAATCTTCAGAGGGATGGATCGAACCTGCAAGTAGTACAATTTTATCTTGCGACTTTAAACTAAAAATTTGATTTTTCGTATCAAGCAAAAAATCTCTTTGTTTTTCAAAAACATTGTAAGATTTGATATCGCCAAGAACTGTAAGTTTGTTTGGATTCACACCAATTTTTTCAAATCTTTGTTTGTCTGCATCGCTCTGCGTATAAACAAAATCAAAAACATTTATAAGCGGCAAAAAAAATTGGCGCAAATCATAATATTTTTTTTCGGACTTTGGTGAGATGCGCGCATTGATCAAAAAGTTTTTCACTTTTTTCATCTTTGCAACAAGTAGCAAGCTCGGCCAATACTCAGCCTCTACCACAATAAAAAAATCCGGTTTTATTCTGCTAAAAGCAAGCCAAATAAAACCAATAAAATCAAAAGGTAAATAGCTGATACAATCTGCATCCAAATATTTTTTGGCCATTGCCATGCCGCTATCAGTTCCACATGTAACATAAATAGCCAAGCTAGAATTACTATTCTTTATCTTTTTTATTAAATTCTGAATCGACAAAATCTCGCCAACAGAAACAGCGTGAAACCAAACCACTTTTTGATCTTTTTTCAAACCAATAGATGGAACCAAACCTACCCTTTGCCAAAATGATCCAAAAACAACTTTGCCTTTTATTTTGCGTAGCAAAAGATAAAACAGCAGAAATGGCAATGCTATTATTTGAAAAATTTGATAAAAAATAAAAATTACAAAAATTGGCATTAAATTTTCCCTAAAAATTTTCTAGTAATAAAAACGCCTGATGGCAATGTTATTTAACCATCCAAGCGCAGCCATAGAGACCCAGAGATTACTACCCCCATAACTAAACAGAGGAAGCGCTATACCGACGGTTGGCAAAATCCCGACAACCATGCCAATATTTATAAAAACGGCGAGCATAATCGGCGCAAGTAGCCCAATTGCAAGAATCTGAATGGTAGGATCGATAATGGTAAGAATAATAATCAAAATTCGAATAAACAAAAGTAAGAATAAAAAAATCACAAGCAGTGAACCAAAAAATCCTAGCTCTTCACTCAAAACTGAAAAAATAAAATCTGTATGATCTTCAGGCACAAAAGCTAATTTATTTTGCGTGCCGTTCAAAATACCTTTTCCAATAATCCCACCGGAACCTACCGCGATTTTCGCTTGCTCGATCTGATATCTTTCTTTTCTAATATCGCCATAACCAAGCAAAACCAAAACTCGCTGCTGCTGATATGGTTTTAACGTTTTCCAAAGTATGGGTGCCCCCAGCACAGCTAAAAGTCCAAAAATTACAAAAATCTTTTTATCAAGGCCCGCAACGTACAAAGTAATCATTCCAGAAAACAAAATTAAGAGTGCTGTACCCAAATCAGGTTGCTTCAAAACCAATACAAAACTTAAAAGTAAAATCGAAAGTGGAAATAATGATTTTTTAAAAGAAATTGTTATATTTTTTTGAATTTTTCCAACCTTTGAAATCGTTGAAAAATAACATGCTATAAATGTCGGTAAAAATAATTTAGCAAGTTCCGAGGGCTGAAACTTCATAAAATATAGATTTACCCATCGTTTACCTCCCATTGCAACATGTCCCGCAACATGTGTATAAATCAAAAGTAAGATAATAATAAAATATGTCAGATAACCAATATCAACTAATTTGCGAACATCTTTGAGCGAAAAAGCAAAATATAAAACGAGACCTATGATTGCCCAGTAAAACTGTTTTTTAAAAAGAGGTGAAATAGGATGTTCTGGCGAGTAGGTCGCACTAAAAACAAAAAGCAACCCTAGCGACAAAAGAGCCATGATCAGACCAAAATTAATCCAATCAAAACATCGAAAAAATCTTTTACCTAAAACCATTTGTAATAAAACCTAATTTTTAAATTTTAAATAACTGCTAAATAATATAGCAGTGTTGTAGAAAATTACAGCACTGCTATTAAAATTTAAGCGTATTTTTAAATTTATTTCTTACTTTTAACTATTTTCCAGGAAAATATGGCAACGCTTTGTAGGTTGAAGCGGATGGTTTAGGTACATCGAGAACCTGTGCAAGCGAGTTAGCTAGTTGTGGTACATAAACTCTTTTTGCAACCTTTTTATGTTCAAATTTATCTTTTTGAAAAACAACAAGCGGTACCTGACTACTGTAAGCATAAGGAGATGTATGTCCCGTACCTGTGTCATATTTCTCTATGTACATGTAAGGATAAATGTGACAAAAAACTTGCCCGCTTCGCCCTGGAAACAAATCGTTTTTGTAAACGCTTTCTAAAGAATTTTCTGGGTAGTAAGCAGAAGATATCTCAGAAGCAGTCCAACATTGTTTTATCGCAGGATGCTGCCTCAAAATAGATTTTATAAAGCTTAAAATTTTTGCCCTTTTCTCCATATCAATATCTTTTAATTTTGATTCATCCAAATAAAATTGAGGAAATTTAAAATCTTTAACAAGTTCTTTGATCGCAAACTCTTTTTCAATTTCTACATTTAAATTTTCAATAATTTTTTTGATATCAAATCGCTCCGCATTCATTCCTTTTTTCTTCAAATTTTCTACGATCGACATCGTACCATGGTCTGCTGTCAAAACAAAAAGAACTTTCTGTGGATTTACTTTGGAATAAACAAACTGAATAAAATCAAATATCTGTTTATCAAGTTGGTAAATCGTATCAATGTATTCAAAGCTATCAGGTCCGAAAATATGCCCTACTTTATCCAAACTGCTGAGCGAAATCCAAAGTAAAAATTTAGTCTTGGGTTTATTTTCAAACTCTTTGTTCAAACATTCACGTGCAAGACCAAGCAAAACATCATCCGATTTTGGAGATTGTAAAAAAGCGTCATGTCCACTTTCATCTTTAGCCGCCTCATCAAAAAATTGTATTTTTTGACCAATCAGGGGTTTTTGAGCAACTTTGGCATAGTTACCAATATCATCAAAATTGTATGCGCCGCTATTTTTGTGATAACAAAGCGTCCAAAAATAATCGGCTACTGGAAATACTTTATTGTTAAAAGCATCAAGCCAAGCAGGCAACTCATCAAAATATGCTTTGCTAGAAGTAAATTTACCCACAACTGAGTCAAACCAAATAGTTTTTCCAAGCTTGCCACCCATCCCTATCGCAGCTCTATCTTTCATCGAAAGTGAAAACACTTTGTTAAATGGACTATTTTGCATAATCATTTGGTCTGATAAATTATCAACCATAATATTTGCTGCAGATTTAAATTTTGTATTTTTTTCATCTCGATAAAAAACTGGATATTTTTTGGAAAGGTCAGAAATAGATTTTATTTTTTTACCTTTTTCATCATACCAATAATTTGCAACAATCCCATGTTCTTTTGGAGTAACACCACTAGCAAGCGTCGCATGACCTGGTGCTGTAGAAGTATTCGCATATGGATATGTTGCATCTTGATAATAAATTCCATTTTCTGCCAAAAACTTTATCCCGCCTTTTAAAAAAGGTAAAAGCTGTTGAACTTTATGATTTGCAAGTTGATCGATAACTATGACAACCGTTAAATTTGGATAATCTTGGCAAAAAATATTACCTATAAAAATTAAACTTAGTAAAAATATTTTTTTTGAGACTTTAAGCATATAACTCCTTATAAAAGTTAGCTTTGGAAAAGTTAAAACCAATGTTAAGATATAGCCTACGAAAAAGTTGAAAAATAAATCTACAATTTAAGGTTTTATATTTGTAATAATTACTAAAAACTATGATTCCAAGAAAAATTGAACTAAAAAATTTTTTAAGCTATGGCAGTGAAATTCAGACAATTGATTTTAAAGATCATAAATTAATCTGTTTTTCAGGTAAAAATGGAAATGGAAAATCTGCGCTTTTGGATGCACTAACTTGGGGCATTTGGGGATGTGGGCGGAAAATTTCTACCGCCGCAAAAGCAGATAGCGGACTTATAAGACTCGGGCAAACTCAGATGATGGTTTGTGTCGAGTTTGAATTTAATAGCAACATCTATAGAATTCGCCGCGAATTTGCCAAAACTTATGGCCGCGACTATCAAGCTTTGGATTTAGAAATATTCGATAATGAAAAAAATGCTTTTTCATCTCTCTCCGACAAAACGATCAAAAAAACTCAGGAAAAAATAGAAACATTACTCGGGCTTGATTTCGAAACATTTGCAAACTCAGCATTTCTGCGCCAAGGACTTGCAAATGAATTTTCACAAAAAAATCCCCGTGAGCGAAAACAGATTTTGTGCAATATTTTAGGCTTAAATAAATATGAAAACCTCAAAAATATTGCTCAAGAAAAAGCTAGAAATTTTACGGTTGAAAAAGAAAAAATCCAGACATTGATCGACCAATTAAAATCTGAAATGATACATGAAGAAAAGCTCAAAGAAGAGCTTAGTAATCAACAACTTTTGCTAAGCAAAAACAACTTGGAATCACAAGCTACAAAAAATGAAATAATCTCGCTCAATAAAAAGATCCTAGAGTTACAATCAAAAGAACATGAACTCAAAACGCTGCAAAATAAATTAATAGAAAACAAACAGCTATCAGAAAACAAAAAAACAAAATACTTTGAACTTGCAACAGTTTGGCGAGATATTCACAAAAAAAACCTGCATTGCGAAAACACAGCAGAACTAGAAAAACAAAAAAATGAACTTTCAAAGATAGAAAAGCAGCTTCGCGGACAACAACAAGAAGATCTAAAACTGCAAGAAGAAATATTTAAAAATCAGATGCTTTATCAACAAAAACTAGATCTGATAAAGAAAAAATGTGAAAAAGAATTTTATGAAGAAAAGTTAACTCTAGACCGCAGCAATTTAGAGTTTAAAAATATAACATTCATCACGAGTGAAAAACTAGGACAAAAAAAAGATTTAGAACTCAAAATAGAACTTGCAAGAAATGAACTGCTTGAAGTAGAAAAAGAGCTTAAAAAACAGGACGATTTTAAAATCAAATTTGAAAAAACAGTAAAAGATTTTGATAAGCGCCGAACCTTTTACAATGTCTGGATCCAAAAAGGAAACTGGGTTAAAGAGTCACTAGTACAACTAGAACGAAAAAAACATGTGATGCATGATGAAAAGAATCCATCATGCCCGCTGTGCGACCAACTATTAACAGCAAGTCGAAAAAAGTATTTAATTTCCACTTTGGCAGAAGAAGAACTCTTCAAAAAACGTCGTCTTAAAAAGTTCTCATTTTTGATTTCAACGCTAAAAGATCTTTTGTTTGCACAAAATGAAGAGATTCAAAAATTAAAAGCTCAAGAAGACCATTTTAAAAAATTAAATTCATTGCAAGAACAATATCTAAAACAAATACTAGAACAACAAACAACTCTAAACATAATCTCAAGCGAAATTGAAAAACTTGAGAAGAACAAACAAGAAATTAAAACAAATATTTCAAACATTTCTATTCGCGTAGCACAAAAAGAAAAAGAGCTGCAAAACATCGATAAAAATGAGATCGAATTACAAGAAATCACAAATTTGATAGTGCAACTACAAAATCAAAAAACCGCTCTAAATTTCGACTACCAAAACTATCTAAAAGTAAGTGAACAACTTGAAAAAATAGAAAACTCTCTTAAAGCGGTCGATGAACTAAAAAAAGAAACCCAATCGCAAAAAGAACGTCGAATTAAATTAACGGAAATTTATCAAGAGTTAAAAGAGTTAAACAAGTTATCACAAAGCTTAGAAAAACAGATTTTAGAATTCGGTAATATATTTGAAGCAAAAATAAAATTAGAAAAAGAGCTACAATTTTCAAACGAAAATTTATTACTGTTCGACAATGAAAAAAATAAGATTTTGCAAGAAATTGGAAGTTTAGAAAATTCGATAAAAAGAATTTCAAATCTAAAAAACGAAAATGTTGAAAAAGAAAGTCGCTTAAACTTTGTTTTCCAAGAAATAAATGATTATCAAAAGCTTGCAAGCTATCTTGGAAAAGATGGAATTCAAGCAATTTTGATCGAAGAATCAATCCCAGAAATCGAAGAAGAAGCTAATTTGATATTGTCCAAACTAAGCGACAATCAAGCACAAATTTTCATTGAATCTCTGCGCGATTTAAAAAAAGGCGGCGTCAAAGAAACATTAGACATAAAAATATCCGATGCAACAGGAATCAGACCGTATGAAATGTTTTCTGGTGGAGAAGCTTTTCGTATCGACTTTGCACTTCGAATTGCGATTTCCAAAATGCTCGCACGTCGAGCAGGCACCGCGCTTCAAACATTAATTATCGACGAAGGTTTTGGCTCACAAGATGAAGAAGGATTAAACAGGCTAATGGAATCAATTTATTCAATACAAGATGATTTTTCTAAAATAATCGTTGTATCACATTTGAATTCGTTCAAAGATAATTTCCCAGTGCATTTTGTGGTAGAAAAAACACCAAGTGGATCCGTGGTAAATGTTGTTGAACGTGGATAAAATAAATTAAAGTCGAATATAAAAATAATGATTTTGCAAAATAATAACAAAATTAACTTCAATAAATTGACTTGATATTCTTTATTTTGTAATTATTTGCTTGGTTAATTAAATAAAACAAAAAACATAAGCGATAAAAAACGGTCCCCATGCGCAATTATTAAAATTATGGGTAAAAAATGGAATCAAACTCCTCTGCAATAAAGTATAAAAATGAAATTGTTAAAATAATTGAAAAACATTGCCCTGCCTGTAAAATTTATCTTTTTGGATCACAGGCTAAAGGAAAATTTAAACAAACATCTGATATAGATATCGCTTTAGAAGATAAAAATAAAATCGAAAAAATAACAATATCAAAAATAAAAGATGATTTGGATGAATCTAATATTCCATTTTTAATTGACTTAATAGATTTAAATGAAATTTCAAATGAATTTAAAAATAACATAAAAGGAGATTTGGTTTTATGGAAGCTCTAAATGGAAAGTATGAAACATGCATTCAAGCATTAAAAACATTAAAAGAAGGAATAGACAGCATCGATATTCTAAAACAGCAAACTTTTACAGGTATATCTAATGAAGATTTAAAAAAAATTTTTAGAGATTCCATAATTCAAAGGTTTGAATATTCTTTTGATTGTGTCTGGAAATATTTGAAATTATTTTTAGAAAATCAGAAAATAATTTTAGAAATAAAATCTCCTAAATATATATTTAGACAACTTATGGCTATCGGAATTATAAACGAAGAAGAATGCCTAACGGGCATGCAGATGGTTGATGATAGAAATCTTACGACGCATCTTTACAACGAAAAAAAAACAAACGAAATTGCCATAAACATTCTCCAATATCATAAATTAATGAAAACGATTATGGAAAAATCAAAACCCGAACTTTGTTTAGGAAGTAACTAATTTTTTATAATTCCTACAAATCAAAATTATAATAATCAATATAAAAAACAGATGTACCAAAAAAGATTGTCGCAAATCTGCGCTTACCCAAAAAGGTAAAACCTCTTCCGATGCAAAAACGATAAAAGGTGCACGTCTAAGAAGAACTTTGAATGCCACAAGTCCCATATGAGATGCGATTGAAATGTACAATTTCCCAGATAAAACAAAAATCAGATTTAGTAAAAAACCAAGTAAAAATAAACCAAGACCTAATTTCCAATTTTTTGTAACCAAATTCAGCGGATTTGTAAGATCGTGCGCTAACATAAAAATAAATGATGTAACAAAAATTGATCGAAGTGGTGTAAAAAACTGATTGAAATAGTTATAAACCATCCCTCTAAAAATTGCCTCTTCGCTCCATGCAAGCAAGAATACTACGAAGAATGCAAACGATATTTTCCAAATTAATTTTAAATTAAAAAATCCCCACTCGGGGTTGTAATGTGCAAAACCTAAAAATAAGAAAATAAATTGAGTTGTCGCATGCAAAATAAAAAATATAGAAAAGAATAATAAAAACTTTTTTAACATTCCTTTGTCAGCAAATGAAAAAATTGCAGCATCAAGAAATTTATTTAAAAGGGGTTTCGAATGAAAAAGAAGCATCAAAATAATTTGATACAAAACCATAACGGAAAATGCAATTTTCCCACATCCTCGATTTGCAAGCAAATTAAACGAAGGATCAAGATAAATTGCAATTGGTTGAACAATAAAAAAAGAGATTATAAAAGAAAGGGCCGATAAAATTATCGGCCCTAAAATCGTGCTTATTTTTTTAAGCATATTTAAGTTCTTTAAACCTTAGCTGCTCGAACTTCTTCTCTCAAGCGCTTGCCTGGTTTAAATCTTGGAACATTTACTGCTGGAAGAGTAATTCTCTCTTTTGTTGCAGGATTAATTCCAATTCGAGCTGGTCTTCTTGATAACCAATAAGTTCCAAAACCTGTTAATGCTACTTTGTCACCTTTTCTCAAAGATCTTTCTATGATTCTTGTGAATGAGGACAAAATTTTTGTGATATCTTTTTTGCTAAATGCTGTTTCTTCGCTTAATGCATTTATCAATTCGTTCTTATTCATAATATAAGACTCCTATTTATTTTATAATGGTTGAACAACTGCGTTAAACGAAAATTTAGATATTGTTACATTCTTTGTCAAGAAAAATAAGTTATTCCTAAGGCACTTTTAACTTCATAAAAAAATTTTATATTCAATTGCATTAATCTTATGACGCATTAATAAAAGTAAATTTTAAATTTTTTATTTATGCCTATTTAAGAAGTAAATTTTTTAATGTAATTAATTTTTATTGATTTTAATAACCAATATTGTTTGTAATATATTTTTAGTTAAATATCATATATTGATTTTATTTTTCTAAATGTAGAAAATATCAGAAAGGAAAAATGTTCGAATAAAAGGAATTAGGAATGCAAGCAAAAGAAAAAAACGGAGCTTCGAGTATCGCGTGGTTTAAACTTGCTCAATTTGTAACCACGAAAGAGAAAGAAAAAGCTTTAGGTCTTTATAAATTATTATCTTATTCCATTGATAACAAAGCGTATTCGCTTCAAGTAGAAGCGGATTTATTTTTAGCGTTTGAAGATTATGAGGTTGCCATGACAAAATATCAACAAGCCGCACTGCTTTATAAAAAAGAAAAAAATCTTGTTTTAGCCGCATCTGTTTATGAACATTTAACAACTCTACAACCAGAAAATCCACATTTTTTAAGTACGCTAATCGAGGTTTATGCAAGATTAGAATGGGAAGAAAAAGTAGAAGAACGATTTAATAAATTAATTGAAAACTATAAAAACAATAAAATTAATAAAGACGTTTTATTAAATACTATAGACCAAATTCGCAATGTTTTTGCTGACGAAAACAAAGAGTCTTCACTTAAAAAATTTGTAGCCTTTGTAAATATAAAAGCACCAGAATTTGCAACTTAAAAAACAAATAAATTAAATCAATTATTTAACTCTTCGAATAGTTTCTGCCACATCTCCAACTGTTGCAGAAGTTGTTTTTCTATCTCTTGCAGCTTAGCTGTTACAGAATCAAACTCACGAGTTCCATATGGAAACTTTTCAAAAAGCTGAACCGTTTCAGCTTTTTCTTTTTCTAAACTGGCAATTTTCTTTTCAAGATTTAAAAGTTTATGTTGTTTGGATTTTAAATCTTTAGTTTCTGAAAAATCTTTTTTGTGATCTTCTTTTTTACTAAAACCTTTTACTTGCAAGTTTGACTCTTTTATAACTTTATCTTTTGATTGATGTTCTTTTTGATAAAGATAATCTTCATAATTTCCGCTGTAGCCGAATAAACCATCAGGAGTCAATTCTAAAATTTTTGTTGCAAGATTATCCAAAAAATTGCGATCGTGTGAAACAAATAAAACCGTTCCAGGATATTGTTGCAAAGCTTGTAATAAGTTATCTTTTGATTCCAAATCCAAATGGTTTGTAGGTTCATCTAAAATTAAAAAATTTGCATCCTGAAGCAGAACCTTTACCATTGCAACACGATTTTTTTCACCACCGCTCAACACTGCAATTTTTTTATAAACATCATCTCCGCTAAAAAGAAAAGCTCCTAGCATCGAACGAATTTTTGCTCGTTGCTGCGATGTTTTAGTAGCCTTTTCACATTCTTCTAAAACTGTATTTTTTTTATCCAACACTTTCTCTTGGTCCTGTTCAAACGTTACAAATTTGACATTATGACCAAATTCAAAAGATCCACTATCGGATTTTAGTTTTTGGGAAATCAAATTAAGCAATGTAGTTTTTCCAACTCCATTTGCGGCAACTATTGCAGCTTTTTCATCTCGTAAAAGCTCAAATGAAACATTTTTAAAAATATAATGATCATTATATTTTTTAGATAAATTTTCAGCTTTTAAAACCACTTTTCCAGGTTTTACAAAGTCCTGAAAATTTAATTTGATTTTACCTTGCTCGGTACCTATTTGAATTCTTTCAACTTTTTCTAAAGATCTGAGCATACTCTGCGCCATTGAAGCCTTGCTTGCTTTTGCTCGGAAACGATTGATCGTTTCCATTTTCTTTTTTATGTCGCGTTGCTGCTGCTCAAATGCAACTTCCAATGCTGCTTTTTCACCTTCTTTTTGCTGCAAAAATTGTGAGTAGTTTCCTTGAAAAATTCGACCTTTTCCCCTATCAAGTTCATAAATATAATCACAAATATTATCCAGAAAATATTTATCGTGACACACAAGCAAAAAACCAAATTTCGCATTTTTTAAAAAATATAAAAACCAATCTTTTGTAACAATATCCAGGTGATTTGTTGGTTCATCAAAAAGATAAAAATCTGCATTTTGCAAAAGCAATTTAGCAAGAACGACTCTCATTTTGAAACCGCCACTAAGATGTTCTACCGATTTTGTAAAATCTTCTTGTTTAAACCCTAAACCTATAAGAATTTTTTTTGCATCTACAACCAAACGATCAAAATCATTGTTAAAAAGCTCTGATTGAATAAAAGCCATTCGTTCAATAGCATGGCCTTTTTCGTCTTCTTTTAAATTTTCAATCCGATTTTCAAGCTCATCAAGCTCTTCTTTTAATGTAAAAAGTTCCTCAAAAGAATTGAGTGTTTCATCTAAAATTGATTTATTAGAAACTAAAACAACCTCTTGCGGCAAATAAGCAATTTTTGTTCTACTTGCAGTAGTAATTTTACCTTCATCGATTATCTGCTTTTTACTAAGAATTTTCAAAAGAGTAGATTTTCCACTTCCATTTCTTCCGACAAGTCCGATTTTATCTTCCGAAGAAAAGTTGAAAGAAATGTGATCAAAAATTATTTGCTGCCCAAAATTTAAACAAAGATTTTCTGCTTTTATCATACTAAGTTACACTTTACTGCCAACCCGGCATCCTCTAATTTTTTAATATTTTCTATGTTAACTACAATTTTATAACTCGATCGCAATTGCAATCTTTCATTATTCTCTCTGAAAAACAGATTAAGCGGAACTCCTACGGATCCAGTAAGTTCTTTAATTTGTTTACATCCTTCTTCATGAATATCTTGCTCGAAATCAATCTCCACATTTTGCAAGTTTTTGTTATCATCAAAAACTTTTTCTAAAGGTATAATACTATTTGCTTTTATTTTACATTTATTAATACCAGCTAAATCAACAAATCCTTTAATAATGAACACTTTGTGGTCGGAAAGATGTTTTTCAAATTCAGCAAAAACTCGTGGGAAAATAATAATTTCACTTATTCCTGACAAATCTTCTACTTGAGCAAAAGCCATTCGATCACCTTTTTTGGTATTTATTACTTTAAAGGTTTGCAAAATTCCGCAAGTCGAAACTTCAAACTCTTTTTGTCCTTTAAAATTTTGAACTTTTAACAAAGTATCTGCAAAGGACTCGAATTTAAAAAGTTTTAAAAACGAATTGTACGCTTTCAGTGGATGTGAACTTAAATAAAAACCTGCTATTTCTTTTTCTTTTTCAAGCTTCTCTTTTTCGCCCCACTCTTCACATGGTTCAAAAGAATAAAATGTTTGCATTTGAGAGTTTGTCTCTTTTGCAGTTGCACCAAAAAGGGACATTTGACCAGTTCTTGCAGCTTCTTTTTTCAAAATTGCAAGATCAATAATTTTATCAAGCTCATTCATTTTTTGCGCACGATTTCCCGGCATGCAATCCATAGCTCCGGCACAAACCAAACTTTCAATAACTCGTTTGTTAACAACACGCAAATCAACTCGCATGCAAAAATCTAAAAGATCTTTGAAATCTCCTTTTTTTCTTTCTTCAAAAATATTTTCAAGCGCAGCAAGACCAACATTTTTTATTCCCTGCAAACCAAATAAAATACCGTTGTTAACTGCTACAAACTCTCCTTGCGAAATATTTATATTAGGGGCTGTTACTTCAATCCCCATCTCACTAACTTGTTGCAAATAAAGTGAAAGTTTATCGGGATCATTGGTTTCAAACGAAACTAATGCAGCCATAAATTCATGTGGATAATTTGCTTTCAAATATGCAGTGTGATAAGCAATTAACGCATATGCGGTCGAGTGTGATTTGTTAAACCCATATCCTGCAAAATAAGCCATAAGATCGAAAAGATCTGCCGCTTTTTTCTCATCCAGATTTTTCTCTTTTGCACCTTTTACAAACTGCTCTTTTTGGGCAGCCATAACATCTGCTTTTTTCTTACCCATTGCTCGGCGAAGTAAATCTGCACCACCAAGAGTATATCCCCCAATGACAGATGCGATTTTCATAACCTGCTCTTGGTAAACAATAACACCATAAGTTTCTTCTAGCACTTCTTTGAGCGCATCAAAAATATATGTTACCTTTTTTCTACCATGTCGACCTTCGATAAAGTCGTCGACCATTCCAGATCCAAGTGGACCCGGACGATAAAGCGCATTCACAGCTATCAAATCTTCAAATTTATCAGGTTGCAGTTTACGTAAAACATCTTTAATACCATCCGATTCAAATTGGAACACTCCAGTCGTATTACCTTTACACAAAAGACTAAAAGTTTTGGGATCTGTTAACTCTAACTTATCAAGATTTATTTTTACGCCATGATTTTTTTCGATAGATTTCAGTGCGCGCTCAATCAAAGTTAAGTTTTTTAAACCCAAAAAATCCATTTTCAAAAAACCTAAGTATTCCAAATCGGTCATTGTGTATTGCGCAACGAGTTCATCTGTTTTGGGCGGAATATAAACAGGAAGCATTTCTTCAATTGGTTTTGGAGAAATCACAACGCCCGCCGCATGCTTTGAAGCATGTCGAGTTAAACCTTCAAGTTTTAAAGCTACATCCATTAATCTTTTTACATTTGGATCATTATCAATCATTTCTTTGAGGCGAGGCTCTTGAGTAATAGATTCTGCAAGCGTAATTTTTAATTGCTCAGGGATAAGATCTGAAATTGCAGCTGCATCTTTGAAAGGGAAACCAAGTGCTCTTGCAATATCTTTTATGACACCTTTTGCCATCATGGTACCGAAAGTAATAATCTGACATACACAATCAACACCATACTTTTGGCGAACGTAATTTATAACATCTTCGCGGCGCTCTATGCAAAAATCTATATCTATATCAGGCATGGATATTCGTTCTGGATTTAGAAATCGCTCAAAAAGCAAATTGTATTTTAGAGGATCAACATTTGTGATGGCAAGTGCCCATGCGACAAGCGAACCTGCTGCGGAACCTCTTCCTGCGCCTACCGAAACTCCATTGTTTTTTGCCCAGCGAACAAAATCACTAACAACCAAAAAGTATCCTATGAATCCCATGCTTGTTATAAGATCGACTTCGATTTTTAATCGTTGATCATAAATTTCATATTGATCTTTTGGGATTAAATCTTTTTGCTTTAATTCTTCTAAACCTTCAACGCACAAATGTTTAAAATATGATTTTTCGTCATGCTCCGCCGGAATCTCAAATTTAGGAAAAAACAGTTTTCCAAAAGTGAATTTGAACTCGCATCGATCGGCAATCTCTCCAGTTTTCCAAACTATCTCTTCTCTACCAGGAAAAGCATCTAACATTTCTTGTGTTGTTCGCAAATAGCAGTTTGCATCACCAAAAGTATATCTATCAGGATCAGAAAAAAGACCTCGCGTTTGGACGGTAAGTAAAATTTCATGAGCTTCACGATCTTCTTTGTGCAGGAAATGAGCATCACATGTTCCTATGATTGGCAAATCATATTTGCTAGCAAGCTCGAAAATTTTTTCATTTGATGCTATTTGCTCTTTATAATCTGGAGGCTGAACCTCCATCAAAAAATTATTTTCCCCAAAAACATCCAAAAACCACTCCACTTTATCTTGCGCAGCCTCCCAATTGTTTTCACTAAGCAATCTTGGAATCTGTCCACCGATACATGCAGAGGATGCTATCAGACCTTTGGAATATTTTTTTAAAACTTCATAATCGATTCTAGGTTTAAAATAAAAACCTTCTTTGTAAGAAAAAGCCATTAAATGGCAAAGATTTCTGTACCCTTCTTCATTTTCAACAAGTAACAAAAGATGGTGATATTTTTCTTTCACATCTTTGATTTTGCAATCATTTGTTATATACATTTCACAGCCAAGGATTGGCTTGATTTCTTTTTTTGCACATTCTTGGAAAAACTTAACAGCACCAAAAACATTTCCATGATCTGAAATTGCTATAGATTTCCATGCTTGTTCTTTTGCAAATTTAACAAGTTCTGAGATTTTTATAGCACCATCAAGTAGTGAAAATTCAGTATGAAGATGTAAATGTGAAAAATGCTTTTCCATTAAAACTTTCTATAAAAATTTAGGGGCTAGAAATAGATTCTTTAATCCCCAATTCTAGCCCATTTTTAGCTTTTTTAAAACAGCAAAAAAGAATAATTTCCAGTAAAAATGATCCTCATTCAATAAAATAATCGAATAAACTTCTAGCTATTCTTGCAATCGCAAGAGCTCTATCATCAGTAAGTCGCATAGATTTATTTGAATAAACAGCTAAAACAAGATGCCCCTTACCTCCAGGCAAGGTTATAACCCCAACATCGCTGATAATTCCATCCATAGTTCCAGTTTTATGATAAACCTTTACATGTTTTGGCAAAAGGTGGACCATGCGCATCGAACCAGTACAGCACTTAGCCATACACGAAAACAAAAAACTGGTTGATCGTTCACTTACCAGTTTCCCTTCAAAAGCTTGCGCCAACAAGTCAACCATTACCCGAGGTGTTGTAGTATCTCTCTCATCAACATAAAATTTTTGTATAGCATTTATACGCTTTTCTCTATTTACAAGACTTATTTTTTTACCATTTCTTCCTCTGGTATAAAGTTTCCCTCCTGTAAAATTTGTAATCCCCGCAAAATCTTTACGCATTTTTAACACAGGTCTATCAATACGCATCCCATAAATTTGATGCCTACTAAGCCAACTATTTACAGCAAATGGACCGCCCGTCATTTCCAAAACTCTATCCGATGTCGTATTATTGCTTCGCGCAAGCATAAGCTCTATACATTTCCTCAATGTAACTCGATAAACTTTTTTTACATTCGGAGTTTTTTTACTTCGCCCAACAAATAAAACATGTTGATTTAAACTCAACCTACCGCTATCGACCAAAGATAAACAAGATAGTGCTATTGGAATCTTATAGCTGCTCGCCATAGGAAAAGCTTCATGCGAATTAAACTCAACTCGCCGCCCACTTTCAATATGAAGAGCTGCAACCCCCATCTCCCCAGGAACCGATGTACATATTTCTTGTACTTTTTTTTGAATATCAAAATCGCAAAATAAGAAAAATGAATTTGTATTTAAAACAAAACTTAAAACTATTACTTTTTTGAATTTCATTACTTGCTTCCTTTTTTTATTTTTACCTAAACAACTTCCCCCCGATTTAGATAAAACTCTATATTCTTAAGTTAAAATATGATGAAAGAATTTACTATGAAATTATAAAAAAGATCTATTCAATCTTATAAAAAAACATTTTTTCAAAAATATAGATTTTCAAAGGCCATGAGAGCTAAATTAAATGTAAGTAAACAGTGATAATAATTAATCAAAAGAGGAATAAATGTAATTGTTTGTATAACTAATTATTGGGGGAGGAAAGTCTAATGAATGCAAATATTTTATATGGGGCAATTTGCATTATCTTACTCTGAACAATCTCACAATCATATGCTGGAAAAAGGCATGCTCGAAGTGATGCATTCGACCGACCGATAACAAGACAAAAATCTGCTGAATTAGAACAAGAAAGTCAGCAGGCTAAAATGTTAGTAGCTCAATCTGCTGAAGAATCAATTATAAAGATGACAGATGAAGAAAAAGAATTATTAGCAGAAGGCGTTAAACTTTTTAATCTTGGTAAATATTTAAAAGCTTTCGAAATTTTTTATCCTTTGGCAAAAGAAAAAGAAAACTTTCTTGCAATTTATTATCTTGGAATGCTTACGGTAAAAGAATTTAAAGCTCCTTTTACTAATCCAATACCCGATGAAATGTATATCTAAAAAATAAAAGGGGTGAAAATATCACCCCTTTTTAATTTCATTAATTTATACTCCAAATAGTTTTTGCACAT
Source organism: Candidatus Dependentiae bacterium (assembly GCA_003511165.1). NCBI lineage: Bacteria > Candidatus Babelota bacterium. The sequence continues at coordinate 4,327 of DOJW01000002.1, read as the reverse complement.
TTGCAGATGTCATCATCGCAACATCTTCTATAGAAATATTACGCAATGCTGCAATTGCTTGTGCAATTATCGGAATGTATTTGGGATGATTTTGTTCTCCCCGAAACTGTTGCGGTGGCAAAAAAGGGGCATCCGTTTCTAAGATTATATGTTCAAGTGAAATGTTTTTAACTACTTCTCGAAGCTTGTCATTTTTGGGATAAGTAATAGGACCACCAATTCCTAAAAAAAATCCTAAATCTAAAAATTTATCTGCTATATTTTTGTCATAAACAAAACAATGATTAACTCCGCGCACCTTTCCTTTAAATTCAAATAAAATTTCTAAAACTTCACTCAATGAATTTCGAATATGAACTTCAACGGGAAGATCATATCTTGCAGCAAGCTCTAACTGTGCTATAAAAACTGTTTTTTGCAAATTTTCATCAAATGGTTTATGAAAAAAATCTAATCCAATTTCACCAATCGAAACTATCTTGTTTTTATCTTTTTCTTTTACTAATTTTTCAATTTCATTTAAATCTCGTTCCCAATTTTCATCACAATCACAAGGATGGATACCAACTGCAGCAAAAACGTTTTTACATTTTATAGCTATAGCTACCGAATTTAACGATTCATTTAAACTAGTTCCCATATTTATTATTTTTGTAACCTTAGCAACAGCAGCATCTTGTACTATTTTTTCAATTTTGCTTAATTCTTCTGCATTTAGAATTTCATTAATTTTCTTGCTAACCATCATATTTAACTGGCAATGTGAATCTACAAACATTTAACTCCTTTATAAATTTTATGATCAATATTTATTTTTAAAGAGCATACAAATTTCATAAAAAAGGAGCGAATTAATTCGCTCCTAAATCTTTTTATTTTTACATTATTAATTTAACTAATAGGCTCGCTCATCTGTGAAATAAGACCTCTTAAAAACCTATCCACGTTGCTACCTCTATCATTTATATCTTTTTTCCCATATAATTTTCTAAAATCAGCATGCTCTTTATCGCTAAATTCACGCTCTTTAAGCACTTGATTTGCAATTGCACCTTCTGGCGAAACATCATATCTAATAACTAATTGCGAAAAAGATTTTTTACCCTCATGCACATCAATATTCAAAGTTAAACTTCTATGAATTTTGTAAAATTGAATTTTTTGATAAATTTCGAAAAAATCTGAAAGCATCGATTTCATATAAGAATGATTAGGATCATTTCCATTTATTTTTGTTGCAACATTGTACACAGAAATATCTTTTTTAGAACTAGCTTTTCTTGCTGCCCAATTTTTTAACCAAATATCATGAATTGGGTCTATATTTCCAATAAGTTGAATAGCATCTCCTAGAGAATAAAAATTTAAAACAACAGTAGCATAAGAAGCAAAATTCTTATCAACATTCTGTCTAACAGGAGTTCCAATGTTTATCATCAAATCAATAGAATCAACAATAGAGCCACTTAACCTCTGTACAAAATGCCTTTTTCTCAAAACATTCGATGCAAAATTAACAACGTTTCCGCCATGACTATGTGCAATTGTTATAACCTCGCTAACATTATCTCGGACTGACCTAATATATTGAGCCAATAAAGCACCTCCAATCATGCGATGTATATAATCATTTTTGCCACTCCAAAAAAAGGAAATTACATAAATTGGCCGCTGTTTTGCATTTGAATACAACATTGCAAAATCTTTTATAGAGCTAAAAATAAAACTTTTATCATCTACTTTTGATAATTCAGGAGAATCTGACGCAAAAGTACCATGAACTAAAAATAGAATTATTGGGTTTTTGTTTTCAAAATTTTCATTACCACAATAATATAAAATTCTATTTATACCCTCGTTTTTACTATAAGATTGATCCTGCAATAAATTTTTATTAAATACTACATCAAACCAATTCTTATTGTTTTCTATGCTTTTCTTTTTTGAATGAACTAAAAACTCTTTCCATAAGTCAATCTTAGGTGTAGCAAAATAAGCATCTTCAATTATGTCATCCAAAACTTGATCTATTTGACCTATTGAATTTTTAAAAATGTTCTTTAAATTTTCTGCATACTCCGAAATAGTTCTTTTTTTTGTAATATATTTTTTAGCAACATCACTCAAAAATAAAAATTGTTCCATTTCCTTTGCAGTAAAACTTTTTACAGCTTCTATTTTACTTTTAACACCCTGTTTTACGCTTTCATAAGCAGTTTTAGCTTTTTCAATTACCCCACTAAAAAAACCTTTAGGGGATAAATTTAAAGATAAAAAAGAAGAATATAATAAAATAATAACAAATTTGATAAAAAAACTATTTTTAATATTCACATAAACTCCTATTTTGAATAAAAAATAAATATTAAAAATAGTTTAAAAAAAATGAATTTATAAAATCAACTTTAACAGAAATATGTAAAATACCTTCATTTTTGCCATGTTTTAACAATATAAATATTTTATTGCAATTTGAAATATTTTTTTGATATATTAAGTTTAACAACTAGTAAAATTGATATAATGTTTTATATTAATCACATAATGTATCAATAAGTATTTATTTTTTTAATAAAAACGAAAAAGGAAATATAATGAAAAACGTATTTAGAAAATCGATTATTGTTACCTGTGCATTAATTTCAATGCACTCTTCAGTTATGTTCGGAATAACAGAACAAGAAAATAGAAAACTTTTGGACTTACAGTCAGTAGTATCATTTATTAAACAAGGATCACAAGAATTATTACATCGTACGAATTTACCTAATAATAAACAAAGTTTTATCCATTCTTTAACAAACATAACAGACTTTTATTTTCGTAATGAATATATGAGTATGTCATTTAATCGATTTTTAGCATTTCATGGGGAAGATAGAGAACTAAATACTGAAGCCTTATTAAAAAGAGTTACAACTCTTACTCAAGGGATATTAAGAAGAATATCTGAAATTGAAGCAGGACCTAGTTATCATGGGCTTGCTCCAGAACTCGTAGGTTCTTTAAATACTGTAAAACAAGAAGTTCAAGCTTCATTAGCATTAGAACGATAATTTTTGAGATATTTAATTTATCAACAAAAAAGGCTCCGAAAATTTTCGGAGCCTAATTTTAATCCTGGCAGTACCTATTTTACCGTGCCGTCTCCAGCAGAGTATCGTCGGCGTGATGAGCTTAACTGCCGTGTTCGGAATGGAAACGGGTGTTTCCTCAACACTATCACCACCAGGAAATTTTCAAAATTTATCTGTGATTGAAATATTTGTAACGTAAAGCCTTATAATTTTCTCAATTAAAAAATCAATGTAGACAAAACCCTCGATCTATTAGTACTGGTTAGCTCAATACATTACTGTACTTACACACCCAGCCTATCAACCTTGTAGTCTTCAAGGGATCTTACATGTTAATTTTCATTACTCAAACCGAAGCTCAAATAAATCTAATTAACGGGGTATCTAATCTTGAGGTGGGTTTCCCACTTAGATGCTTTCAGCGGTTATCCCATCCAAACTTGGCTACCCAACGTTGCTTTTGGTAAACAATTGGAACACCAGAGGTTTGTTCATCTCGGTCCTCTCGTACTAGAGACAAATCCTCGCAAATACCCTACGCCCACGATGGATAAGGACCGAACTGTCTTGCGACGTTCTGAACCCAGCTCNNCCGGCGTACCTTTTATCCGTTTAGTGATGGCCCTTCCATATGGTACCACCAGATCACTAAATCCTGCTTTCGCACCTGCTCGACCTGTATGTCTCGCAGTCAAGCTCCCTTCTGCTTTTACACTCTATATGACGATTTCTATTCGCCATGAGGGAACCTTTGAACGCCTCCGTTACATTTTGGGAGGCGACCACCCCAGTCAAACTGCCCACCAGACAATGTCCTTCTTCCGGATCACGGATAGAAGTTAGATTTTCGAATCATTCAGGGCGGTATTTCAATGATGACTCCGCTACAGCTAGCGCCATAGCATCAAAGTCTCCCGCCTATGCTACACAGACTAAACCAAAAATCAATGTCAAGTTGCAGTAAAGGTGCACAGGGTCTTTCCGTCCTATCGCGGGTAACCGGCATTTTCACCGATACTACAATTTCACTGAGTCTATCATTAAGACAGCGCCCAAATCGTTACGCCATTCATGCGGGTCGGAATTTACCCGACAAGGGACTTCGCTACCTTAGGACCGTTATAGTTATGGCCGCCGTTTACCGGGGCTTCAATTCAAGGCTTGCACCTCTCCTCTTAACCTTCCGGCACCGGGCAGGCGTCAGTCCCTATACGTCGTCTTGGACGACTTTGCAGAGACCTGTGTTTTTG